>SOJA01000112.1 GCA_004376975.1 Candidatus Bathyarchaeota archaeon | reverse complement strand
GAAGATTCAGGCAGGCTAAGCCGTATGTGCTAGTAATACTCCCAAGCCTGATTTGCCGCAGATTTGTCTAAACGCACACTTTTAGGTCTCTTGATAGTACTCAATTTTATTCCTCACAAGCTGCCCGCGCTTGATGTTAGTTAGAAACGGAGAGAAGCTGCGGGAGGCATCCCCCTTTGCTGTAAATAGTTTATTCAACTGTCTCACCCTCCAAGTAAGTCTTGAATGCTTTAACGATTTTCACTTGGAAAAGCTTGCCAATTAAGTCGCCAGAACCAGCATTTTTCAAAACCACTGGCTTGTAAGCGAAGTTACGTCCAATCCAAGAACCAGGAACCTTGCCAACCTCATCCACATAAACTTCACCAGTCAAGTCAACCCAACGCTGGTTCCGTTCAAAAGCAACTTTTCTAGCTAACTTTGCCGCTAAACCGCTTCGGCGCTTAATCTCTCGAAAAGGTATAAAATCTTCCTTCATCTCAGCTGCGAGGGTTCTCGGTCTCGCAAAAAACTTTGAAACATTAACTATGTCTGGCTTGATCTCTTCAATCAAGCGCAAAGTTCTGTTAAAAGCCTCTTTTGTTTCGCCGGGAAAACCGCAGATAACATCAGTGGCCAGAGTGATACTTGAAAAACTAGCTCTGAAGGCATTTACCACATTTTTGAAATCCTCCACGGAATATGACCTTCGCATCCGTTTCAAAACATTATCATCGCCGCTTTGAACTGGCAAGTGAATAAACTTGAAGATTTTTCTGCTTTGAAAAACCTGAATGAGCTCTTCTAGAATCTTCTTCGCCAAGTTCGGAGTCATCATACCGACGCGAATCTTAAAACCCCTCTTAATATTACATAAAGCTTCAAGTAGCTCTGCAAGATTTGTGTCAATGTCTCTTCCATAACAAGCGGTATCCTGCGAAGTTATCCAAAATTCCCGAATCCCAGAAGCCAAGTCTACTCTAACTCTCTCTGCAATTTCCCGAATACCGTAACTTCTCAGACGACCTCTGGCGATAGCAACACAGCAATAGGCACATGAGCCTAAGCACCCATAGTTTACGGGAACAATGCCCACAAAAGGATTCAACCGCAGTCTAGGAAGATCCAGAGCTGGCTTCGCATTCGCTTCTAAATCAACAACTCTCTCACCATTCAAAACACGCTTCACAATATCAACGATCTTCTCACCTGCCGCCGGACCAACAACTCCATCAAAATTCACTTCCTTACATAACCTTTCAAAATTTATCAGAGGCAAACATCCAGAAACAATCAATTTCTTGCCTGATGAAACTCTCCTCAAAATGTTAATCATACGATTTTCTGTTGGTCCTTTAACTGCACACGTGTTGTATATGACTAAGTCTGCAGATTCATCAGTCTTTACCAGCTCATATCCAGCCTTCGCTAAGCATCCAGCCAAAACCTCTCCATCAGCCAAATTTGCAGAGCACCCAAAACTCCTAATGAAAACCTGCATACCTCTCCATCGCATCACATTAAATGCCTCAATAACAGATAAAAACATGAAGGTTCACACAGATAGAATTTACATAAATCTGAAACGGCATTATAACAAGCTTTAAATATTTATGCATTTGCATGATTGCTACATATTCATCACATGTTATGTAGAAGTATAACTACAAACAATAATTTCTAGCTATAAAGGAGGAGGGAAAATTAATGAAAATGATCACTCTCTATCTTCCTGAGCCCTATATCGAGGCATTGAATCAGCTTGTCACTGAGAAGTTCTATCCGAATAGGGCTGAGGCAATTCGTGTAGCTATCCGTGATTTGATAAGTGATGAGGTTTGGTGGAGGAAAAAGGTTGGCTAAAACACGTCCCACGGAGCATGCGCTCAAGTATGCTTGGCATGATGCTGTAGGTGCAGGAACACGTTCCCTAGGCTACTGCCGCATATTGGTAATTGGCGTGGGAGGAGCAGGCAACAATGCGGTAACAAGATTGACAGAGATGAATATTGATGGTGCAGAATGTATTGCTGTCAATACAGATGCGCTTCATTTGAATGCTTCAAGGGCTCATGAAAAAATTTTGATTGGTAAAAAATTGGCTAAGGGTCTCGGTGTCGGGGGCGATCCAAGGCTTGGCAAGGCAGCAATTGAAGAGTCAAGGAAGCAGATTGAAGCTTTGCTTACAGATGTGGACATAGTCTTTGTTACTGCTGGTTTAGGTGGGGGGACAGGAACTGGAGCTGCTCCGGTTATAGCGGATATTGCAAGGCGAAAAGGAGCAATAACGATCGGCGTTGTAACTACGCCTTTCCGCATTGAAAAAGGCAGGATCAAATACGCCGCGAACGCCTTAACTGAAATGCGGAGACACTGTGATACTGTAGTTGTAATAGACAATAACAAGCTTATGCATCTTGTACCTCAATTGCCCATAAACGAGGCTTTCAGAGTTGCAGACCAAGTCTTGGCAAACATGATTAAGGGCATTGTTGAAACAGTTTCAGCTCCAAGCTTGATCAACCTTGACTTCGCGGATTTCAGGACAATTGTCAAACGAAGTGGAGTGGCTATTGTTGGAGTAGGAGAGTCAGATGCACCAAACCGAGCAGAGGAAGCCGTGAAAAACGCTTTAAAAAGCCCACTTTTGGACGTGGACTATATGGGTGCAACGGGAGCTTTAATTCATGTTTCAGGGGATAATCAAATGACCATTGAAGAGGCAAACCGTGTGGGAGAGATAGTAACAGAAATGATGGATGAAAATGCCTTGGTTATTTGGGGAGCAAGAGTAAACCCTGAATTAGACGGCATGCTAAAAGTTACGCTTGTGATGACTGGTGTAAAGTCACAGCATCTCATGAGCGGATTCGGAACAATCGCACCGCAGCTTTTCAACTTGGAACCCTATGCGGATCCTGAAAAGCCACTTAACATAGAACTCAACCTGTACCAAATGGAAAACTTTCAGTAACCTTCTCTCCTTTGTCCCGCAGAAAATATTTTCTTCTAAGAAACAGTAGCTCCTTCTTAAACCTCGTTGACCAGGGTATGGCTTTACCATGAGGCGAACATAAACCCTTTCTTATTGCTGTGACAATGTCATCAACCTCAGAATCAGAATCTACAAGCGTATATGCATGACCTATTTCCGGTCCATAATGGGCATCGCTTCCAGCAACACGAGCAATTCCAAGTTGCGAAGCGATTTCTTGACTGCGCCTTACAGAGTGATTAAAGGGAAAAGCTGAAGAGTTTATCACTTCTATTGCGTCAAACCGTGGACTTATATGCCCTTTCAGGCTCTCTTTGAAAAAGGTTATTGGATGACAGGCTATGGCTATGCCGTGAGCCTCGTGTATTCTGTCCAAAGTTTCGCTAACACTTAGCCTAGGTGGAATTAACTTATTCACGTTTAGCCCGATAATATGTCCATTCAGACTTGAAACTTCTATCCCTGGAACTATCAAGAAGTCTGTTTCCCTAGCTATTTTTAATGCTCCGTCAATTCTATCGTGATCTGTTATGGCAATTCCGTCTAACCCACGCTTTTTAGCGTAAAAAATCAGATCTTTCGGTGTTATTAAAGAATCGGAAGAATAAACCGTGTGGACATGAAGATCTATTTTAAGTTGCAATATATCACAAGCTCAATCAGTTTTATACAGTTTTTCTCTTACTTCTTCCAGCATTTTACCAGGTTTCTCGCTTCTACTTTTCTGAATAAGGGTTTAGCTTTGCCTAATTGGTGATCTGCTTGCACAGGGTTTAGGATTTTATTCCACTCTTGCTCATGAACGTTGCTTGGTAACTTGAGGATTCTCCAAAGTTATTCTGCCGTGAACGGGGTAAAGATACTGAAGGCATAGCCAAGACCTTGACAATTTGTGACGTTACGTAAATAGTGTTATCGCTTTATCTTTATTCTTCTTGATAGCATCCCAAGGTTTTTTTCATTCAAGTATTGATTTTCCATGCGGCCTATATATATTATATCCACTGCAGGTTGCAGTGTGCAATCTTCAATTTCCTTGGTTATTGTTTCTACTTTCTCTTCAAGAGCTTTAAGGACAATGTTTCTCATTCTTATCTAGAAGGATCGGTTCTGGAACTTCATTGTTGAATTGAGTAGTTATGAACTTTACTGTTCAACTGATGAAGTTGCCGAAGGTGTCGTTCAAGTTTGAATTGACTTTCTCGATGAAAAGTTTGTGTCCTTCGTCTCCTTATACAATATTTGCCGGTTAAATTATTCAGAGCGCACGCTTCTTTTATCAGCTGGATGAAATGCACAAAAAAAATAAGAAGGGGAGGAAACTACGTTACTCTACTATTTTTCCTCAGGCTTCCACGTTACTTGCGGTCTACGTGCTGAAAGGAATATCGTCGCGGCTATTATGATCGTGCAGACAATAAGCAGTACCACTTGAACCGTGAACAGCGTCAAAATCTGCTCCATGTAATGCGGAGTCTGCGTAACATATATTGAACCAGTACCGTATTCATATCCAGCAGTCGTCCCAATCCGGATTTCAACAGAACAATAGTCAGCCCTTCCATCAGTCGGCACAACGAAATCTATAGGGTCTAATTGCTCAACTCCATGTTCCTTCGCTGTTAAGTCTACTTCTATTGTTTTGTTGCCAACCCATTTGTCGTCTATGTACGCTTGCCATTGATAATAGGTTACTGTAATGTTATGAATTGATACGGGGCCACTCCCGTCATTGTAAAAGGATACGTATATTTCTCCTTTTTCCCCAGGTAAGTAGTTCCGCTTGTCCATCCGAACTGTTACAGGTGCTATGGCTACCTGAGCGTTAACTATGGAAACGAATAGCATTGCTAAAAGCGCAAGTGTAGTGGGAACTAAGATTTTTTTCCTCAAGTTTGTCACCTAACCTATGCGTTATCTGATTATACTGTATTTAAAATTTGCCAATTTAATTATGCTAGAGCTTCTTCAATAGCCAATTTTATTATAGTTATAGGAGCAGGGGTCTTGATTCCTCTCGTATCAAAATGTGTTCGAACTGCTTGGAACCCTTTTTTTCGGAGTTCATCAGTAACCTTCTTAATTGAAGGAATAGGCAAAGCAAGTTTCTTGCATAGTCTATCCAGTACGTAATAGGTAATCGAGGCTTCAGCTTCACTTTTCGTGGAGGCAAGCAATTTTCGTATTTTCCATCCGTTCCTCAAAGGATTTTCCGCAACAGCCTTTTCCATCAGTCTACAAAATTCTGCATCAACTATTTTTCCCAGCCACAGCGGCCCAGCCACATCCACTTTTGAGCCACATTCACCGCACTTTATAGAACCTCTAACAGTGAAAAGCTTCGTCAGAGCTTCCCTGTGGAGGCATTTGAAACAATGATGTATGTACCCCATTTTTCTGATGTTTTCATCAGCCCTTTTTATGCCGCATCTTGCGATCGCATATATCCTGATGTAGTGATCTACACTATGGCTGAATAGTATGGTTATTCCCATTTCATGTTTTGCTGCTGTTACGGCTAAGCTTCCAGCTAGAAGTCTAACCGCTAATTCGTGGCAGTACTCCGTGCGCAAGGGTTTTCCACCATATTTTCTGATACATGCTTTCGGATGAACTCCACACAATGGAGCCATATCTGTTGCCGTTAATGCTAAGAGGCCGCCGTTGCGTACGGCACGAACAGCAGACTCAAGATAAGGCGCTGGAGACCCAAAAGGGTCTATGTCTATGACATCAAATCTTTTATGTGGTGCACCGTAGCTGCTGAGAAGAAAATTCGCATCTTCATTTTTCACTAGTACACGTTTGCTTAGCTTGTTCATTTGCACATTGTTACTGGCTAGCTGAAAGGCTTTCCCATTAATATCATTTACAACAACTTTTTCAACTCCTTGAACCTCTTTTGCGAATCTTATTCCCCTAATACCGCAGCCAGCCAGCGGTTCACAAACCGAAATTTTATGGTTAAGCGTTCTCTGATAAGCTTGTAAGGCTAAGACTGCGACGTCACGGTTTAATTCCATCACAGGGTTATAAAAAACAGGAGCTTTTGAAGGAGCATATTCAGACGGCGACTTCACAAACGCCTTAAGCTCTGGAACTAGAACATTAGTTCTACCTTCCTGTATGATTTCTGTTGGAAACCCTATCTTGAAGATTTCATATGCCATGTTTCTCTGTTTCACCCAAAACGGTGTAGCCTGAGCAGACCGTAGTTAGCGCGCGCTAAGCTGCACTCAAACCACATACCAGAGCAAAAGTCAAGAATGTTATCAGAACAAGTTTTTGACTCATTTTGCATCATCCATTATCTCTCTCACTTCAGTTTTTATGATTTGTGGAAGAAACTTCAGGCAATACTAGTCATATCTCTTGGATTCTGTGGACTTTGCAGTTTTTCCTGTACATTATGACCGTTAGTAGTGTTGCAATCATGAATAGTGGTAGAAGGAGGAATGATGGAAACTCTGGAATTATTATTATTTCAAGTGTTGAATGTTCATAGTTGAAGTATATCCATCTGTTATCTCCATCATCATATAGTGTGTAGTTCCAGTAGGTTGGGTTCGCACCATCAACAGTTACGTTGTAAGGTTCAGACATCAAAGCGTGAGGAATACGAATCCTACAGAAGCCGTATGTTTGACTTGCGGTCATGTTAGAAGCATACATCCTAATTGTACCATTGGACTCGAAATATTGGAAGTTGCCTATGGTTGAGTTCGAGATAACGTTTACATGATAGCCTAATGAAGTATTGAAACTGGAAAACATGCCCATTAAGGGAAAGTTGTCTTTAACCTCGTTAGAAATGTAGGCATCATCGCCGATGCCGTCTCTGTCATAATCTGTTCCCGCATAGTTATTCCAATGATTTCCTTCCAAACCGTTGTCCCAGTGGTTTGTCAATGTATTGGTAGTCGCTTGAAAATTGTTGTTGAGGAAATTGTTGTGATAAACAAAACTATCATGCGAAGAATCCAGCCAAACACCAAATATCATATTATCACTAATATTGTTCCCTGCAATTGTACAGTTGTTGGAATCCAGAAGCCCGATTCCATCGTAATAATTTTCATAAACATTGTTTTGTGCAATTATTCCATTTGCGGAAGCATTAGCATTTATTCCATACCATCCGTTACCATAAACATGGTTGTTGCTAACAGTGAAGTTCCGCGAATTCGTGATTAGGATGCCTCTGTGAGCGTTGTTTGCAGCGAAATTATGGTTAATTGTACAATTGTTAGAATAACTCATAGAAATGGCATCAGCATTACCGATAATATCATTTTTCATAACAATAGAATCGTTTGAGTGGTCAACATATATGCCAGTAGTGCCGTTCTGCACCGTAAATTTTTTGATAGTAACACTATGAGCGGAAACAAGTACAACAATACTAGTCTTATTTCCGTCAATAATGGTTGTGCTTCTATCCTCTCCAATAAGTGACAGAGACTTGTTCACAACCACATGCTCATAGTACATTCCTTCTTCAACGAAGATTGTATGACCGTTCAAAGTTTCAGGAGCATCTACGGCAGCTTGAATTGTTGTGTAGTTTAAACCAGTGTTAAGGTTGTGAACTGTTTCAGCTAACGTGCGACTTACGCTTGCATTAGGGTAATAGACGGTTCCAGATTGAGGGGTTAAACACCGCTTATTACACAAAGATTGTGAAGACGTAGTGTATGAAATTAATGCCGTAATGATAAAGAATGATATGAAAGCTAACAACACAAGTTTCCTACTCATGCTACATCATCCACATTTAATCCAGCATTCTTCTTCTATTGTTATGTATCAGTTTTTATGACTTGTGAAAGAAACCTCCGTAAAAGTCCCTTAATAGCTCTTAGATTCCTGTGGACTTCGCAGTTTTTCCTGTATATCCTGACCTGTTGCTATCATGAATAGTGGTAGAATAAGGAAGGATGGAAACTGGCTAGTTGGAAAGAAATTCTTCTTAAAACACGGCTTTGAATCTGTGGATCAATATCCGCCGTTTGAGTTGACGGTGAAGAAATTCAATGATGCTCCATCGCCCTCTTTTTCAGGAGAATTTGAGGAAAGACTAAGAGCCTATGGGAAAGGTCTTACAATTATTCGCTCAGATCAGTGTCTATATGTTGATGCTGCTGTAAGGGCAGCATTGAATACGACCAAAGAGCTAGGAATTAGAGCTAAAATGGTTGAATTGAAAAGTTTTGAGGATGTGAGACGCTTGTCTCCTTCTCCGTATGGTGTTTTCGGCATAGTTTGTGATGGAAAGCTGGTGAGCTATCATAACGTGGCAAAAAAAGAATTGATGAATATCCTAGGAAATCTGAGTAGTTCATAAAATATCTTGGCTGTTGGCAATCCGTAGAATTCAGTATTGCCATTGGCTCCTAGTTTGTAGCAGGGGGGGTGGGATTTGAACCCTCCACTCTGTGGAGACATCACCCAATCTCCTCTTTTTTAACGTTCGTTTAAGGTAAAACGTTCTGCTTTCACTTCGATTAAGATTGTTCTTCTTGGCGCAGCACGCTCTTCCATCTTGAAGGCGCTCTATGGCTATAGACAATTTTCTCCGCACCTAGGAAGGCACCAAGTTCTCTAATCGCAGAAGCTACCAAATGCCCTGTTTCCTTCGTCACCGATGCATCTGGTTGGGCAT
Source organism: Candidatus Bathyarchaeota archaeon (assembly GCA_004376975.1). The sequence goes on along the minus strand of SOJA01000112.1, from coordinate 220 downwards.
AAACAGCCTTGATTGTCAACTGCTTCTGTTTCCGATCCATCACTGGGTCTATACGACCGATGAAGCGATCCCCATGCAATATTGGCATCACATAACATCCATACTTGCGTTTATTCTTCGGTAAATAAACTTCGAAGCGGAAATGGAAGTCAAAAAGTTGCTCTGTTCGCTTACGGTCACAAATCAAGTTATCAAAAGGCGAGAGTAAAGCTGTACGCGG
>SOJA01000147.1 GCA_004376975.1 Candidatus Bathyarchaeota archaeon | reverse complement strand
AGAGCATATTATAGACAGTGTGTAGAGATAAAGTTTTCACTCTTTTATGTAGACGGTTTTTCTGGTTTAGATAGAATCTCTATTGAAGTCAACATGCGTGAAGTGAGTTCTATCTGATCGGAAAAGCCCTTTTTTGCATACGCGTTTTTTATTTTGATCCAAGTTCCTGGTGTTAAATTCTTTACAGTATTCACAAGCGTTCTCCACGCAGAAACCCGAATTTTTCCCGTATCATCTTCCAGTTCAAAAGAGGAAACTGCAACCGTCTCACCTCGGGATGTGACAACATCCCTTGTTATTGGTGTAGTTACCACAGTTCCTTCAACAGTGATGGGGCCATCCTCCTCCTTTACCTCAGCAACCTTTTTTGTTTCTTCGTGGAAATCCTTGATTGATGCATATTTATTCTCTAAGGCATCAGAAGGAAAAATTTGAATACTTCCCCGCGAGCCCACGTGTAACTCAAGCTTTCCACTTCGCCCCTCTCGCACATATCCATGTGAAACCCTTACTATCTGCTCCTGTTCAACGTTTCCAGCCTCCACGAGACTCGTCTTTTCATCCCAAAGAACAACTTTCAATGTTCCAGTTTTGTCCGCGATGAGTAAATGCGCAACTCTGCCTTCTGTCCAATCTGAACGCGTGAAGGTCTTGGGAGGGTAAACAGCTATCACACGTCCGGTTACTGTTACGTCTCTTAACCCTGAAACAAGGTCTCGGACTAAAACTTCGGATTGAAAAGGCTCGTGTCGAATTTCCAACCCTAACTCTGAGGCGACGAGTCGCGCTGCAACTTCATTCGTGAAAAATCCCCTTGCTTCCTTTTTTTTCTTTTCGATCATCTTCAAGACTTCTTCGCGCGTAAGAGCTGGTTTGGACGATAAAATTTGTTCGATGACTTCGTTGAAACTCATGTTGTCCACTAAAAATCGTGGCATGTCGATTTAAATATATGTTTGTTGAACATTTAGGAATTTTAAGAAAAGATTTGGTCTAAAAATCCATGGTATGTCAAAAGCACAGCAAATGTTGCACGCATGCCCAGTGGTTCGGGGGCCTTTGTGTAGATACCGCCACTTCCACCGATAGGATTCGGTGTTGGGCCGTACGTTTTTTGGATGATGATACTCGGTGTTGCCGTAACAGTTCTGGGCATTGTTCTATTTGTTGTATTGCGGAACCGAACGTGAAAAAAGGCTATGTGGTTTTTTCTTCTCTGCCGTAAACCATGTATAAAAAGGCTAAAAATAACACGAGAAAGGCTACTACCATCATGATGTTGATGATAATCGTGAAGTACGCTGCTATGTCCATGACGGGTCCCTATCACCTTATTTTTGCAAGACACCTATTTAAGGTGTAACCTTTTTCCACTCCTCTATCAAAGAGTCATACAGTTGGTCATTTTCCTCCACCAGATCATAAACTTCTAGGGCTTCCGCCAGCTTTTGTGCAATAAGATGATAACACAAATGAATTTTCCTATTCATCGCACGGAAGTAAAAATCGTCGCAGGAACAAAAATCAGCGGCTGGCATGACGAGGTATTCTCGCTCTTTACCGACCACAATCCAAACGACCCTACCACTCGGCTTAAAAACGTATTTTTTTATTCTTCTCTTGTTTAATGCTTCCCAAGCTTTCGTAAATCGCGAGCCAAACACTGTGGAAAGTCGACTGAGATGAGCTTTTATCACTCGTTTTTTCATTTTAGCTTCTTTACAAACGTGTTCGAGCACTTCGGTCTCCGATGCTTTTTTCATAGGTCTCTCTGTTAACTATAATGTGAAAATATAATAGCATTTATGCATGTGCTATTGCTCTGTCTCTTTGAAGATAATGGAATGTGATGATTTTCTATCTTTACAACGAGTTAGAAAATAAAGTTCAGTTTAAGGATTCTGAAGTGCGATCTTAAGGAGGTGTTGTTGTCGTTGTGTCTTCCCTAGTTTCGCTGATGCTTTGTCTTTTTTTCTATTCGATTTTTATTGGTTCTCCTTTTGTCTTCTTTTTCTCTCTAATTTTCGGTAGAGTAACCTCTAAGACTCCATTTTTATAAACCGTCTTAGCCTTGTTAGGAATGACCGCCACTGGCAACTTGATTTCTTTGAAGTATTTACGTTTAGGTGTGTCAACTGAGACAGTTAACGTGTTTTCTATTCCATGCAGTTTGATATCTTCCTTTTCAACCCCAGGCAATTCAGCTACAACTTTGACTTCATCGTCGGTGCTTATCACATCTACGAGTGGTTCACGTTCCTCTTTAACGTCAAAAGTAGGTCTTGTGAGTCCGAAGGCTTCGGGTTTAAGCGAAGGCTTGATGTTGCCAAATTCCCTTATCTTCGGTTTTCCATCTGGGCCGATGGTCATGCTGTAGCCATAGACGAAGGGCCCCCACTCACGGATGGTTGAGCCGTCTGGAAGCTTATGTTCACGTACCAAATCCTTTGGGACACGGGTGCGGAATTCCTTAAATTCTCTCTCCATTATCTTCTCCATGTCTTTGATCATCTCATCGATGTCTCCGAGAAACCAGCTTCCGAAATAGGGAAAGCGACGCATCCTTCTTCTGAACCATTCTGGAAAATATTCCCAACTCATAATCGTTCACCTTTGCCAAAAAAACACATAATTAGAATTCTATAAAAATCTATCTACTCTTAATACTTGTATGTGGGCCGCTGAATGTTTGATTCGTGAAAGATGTATGTTAAGAATGATAGAGCAACTGGTAAAGCAGTTGGCTA
>SOJA01000006.1 GCA_004376975.1 Candidatus Bathyarchaeota archaeon | reverse complement strand
CGAGTGAAAATAGCGGTTTCCAGAAAGACTGGAGACATCTCCCGCAACTTTCCCATTTTTTTATGTTTGGGCATTTCAAAGCTTATACGAATGTTGACTAGAACTTTCTTTCAAAAATGATAATAGCATAAAAAAGCTAGGTGTTACCGTAGGGAGAAAAATGAGAAGAGCAACTTCTGTAGTTATGGTGGTTCTGCTTTCAGTCAGTATGTTCGTTTTAACTTCTAACATTCACCCAGTTAAGGCAAGTGGAACCATTTACATTAGGGCCGATGGAAGCATTTACCCTCCAACTACAAATATTGTCAGTGCTGACAACATCACATGCATGCGTGCAGCATAATGTTAACTTGCTATGCAAGCAATCTTAACACTTTAATTCTGATTTTGGAATATGATAGATGCGCACGCGAAAAATAAGAGATGTGTGTTCGTCTCTGTGTAGTTCTAACCTATGGGAGGAGCTCTACCTTCATCTGAGTCGCAGTCGCGCGATCATACACTCATTGGATTTTGTTCTATAACAGAGTTCCGTAGTTCTTAAAAAGTATATGTCATATATATAAAAAATACGGCAAAGTTAGAAGTGAAGTGATATGAAAAAATACACTCTTCTGAAAGTTCGTACGTCTAGAGCACTCTCATCATACGCACATGCATTGGTATTGTGTGTATTGCTATCATCAACTTTGATAGCCAGCATTTCATTAATATCGAAACCAGTCTTAGGAGTTGAACAAATTACAGGAGCCATTTGGACAACAGGTCCTCGGGGAGAACAGGTCAACGGCAACTTGTACTCTAATCCAAGAGACGTTTACTTGGTTGGAGGACCTCACAAGGCAGGAGCCTTAGGCTTTGCAAGTGGCTGGTATTACTTCCAAGTAACTGATCCCTCTGGCAATGTGCTTAGTACTGATGGTGATGAAGACAGGAGGTTTTTCGTCAATAGTGAAGGCTACATTACTCTAGCTATAAATCATCGGTTGAAAAATGTGAATGGCAAAGGAATAGTGCAGCTTTGGCCGTTCGAATACTCGTCTAAAAACGGCGGTGAGTACAAAGTTTGGGTGACAAGTGAAGACAGTTATAGTCTGTTCGGTTTCATTCCCTCACTATCTAAGACAGACAACTTCAAGGCCGGCAAATGGAGAGATGATGTTCTAAAATACTTTAAACTTTACGTGACTGACGGGGTATCTGGACTGCCAGGCGTGGAGTTCTATGTTAATTACATGGTTGATGTTGACGGAGAAGGCCCCCTCCCCCCAGGTCCATGGACAAGCGGACAACTAATCTCAGCTGTCAATCCCGACCCAGACAGCCCACTTGAAGTCTTCCAATACGACACAACGTTTACCATCGGTTCTTACATCTATTGGCAATTCTCCTTTTCGAACGCAATCGGCTTAATGCCAGAAATACATGGACCCGAGCTAATAATTGGCGAGATGGTCAACAAGGAATTTCTATTCTTGATCAATGGTCACCACTACAACAGTCGACCGACAGAAGATGTTAAAGTACCCATCGAAGGTTCGCACATAGTGCTCTCAAATGGCACACACAGCGTTGATACTTTTACAGACCAGTACGGTTATTACGAGTTCATCGCAGTAGTTCCAGAAGTTACACAGACTCCTTGGGATTACAAAGTATCCCTAGTGGCAAGTGACTTAAGCCTATTAGCCTGGTTTGAACATCAAGCCGAGAGCGCCGTTGACCAAACTTTCGACTTCTACAACTACGCCGCCTACATGTCTAACCTCCAAATGGCGACTTACCCAGAAATACCTACGTTTGACATCATTTGGACTCCTTCCAATGAAGACGATGGGCTGTACAAACAAAGCTCGACAAACCCCGGTTCATTCCACTTCAACATAGAGAGTTGTGGAGTGCCTGGGTCACCTGCATTTATAGAGATTCTTCTGCCGCCTTTTGGAGTAAATGATGAACTGATAGATTCGCCTAACTTCCTCTTCCACCACCAATACAAAGGGAACACGTATGTCCTCGATCTACATGTTTACGATGCCGACTCGGGCGCAGAAATCACGGCAAACTTCACGATCGTTGAGATCGACGAAAAGAACGCCATCGTTACAGGAAGTATGCCAGACTCTGGAGAAATCATACTCTCGTTGCACCTAGACTATCAGGTAGACGGCTCACTCACGCCACTTCAAATCGAACAGTTCAACTCTTTCGGATACGTCTTCACTGTCTTAATCCATGGTTCCATTAGGGGAGTACACTCTACTGTATCAGTAGCTATGTAGGGAGTACACTAGCAAACAGGCGAGAGAGCCACTTACCTGTGTGGGCGAAAGAGCAAGGGAGCAATCTTTCCCCTTTTTTCTGAGCACGGGTTGTAGAAAAGATTGCAATCAGCATTTTTTCATGACGACGAGTTGGCATGCTGAGAGCATCATATTTTTAGGCTGCTTAATTCAATAAATACGATGTATACGATCTGCATTGTTGTTGCAGAGTTAGATTATTAAGTGATAGGCGATGCCATTAAACATTACCACGGAGAAATTGCTGGAAAGAGCGAAGGGTCAGGAAAAAAAACATGGATGGCTCTACGCCGTTTGGTCTTATGAACAAGCGCTACATTCTGTAGCAGAAACCGGATCATTTGCGGCAGAAACTTGGCAACGGATAGGCTTTTGTTACGAACGAGCATCTAGACAAGCGGAAGACCTAGAGGAATTTACTAAACTCAGACGACACGCAGTAGAAGCCTACCAAGAAGCCGCCAAACTATTCGAAAAGATAGGCAACGTCACAAATGTGGGGAAAAGCGCGCAATGCAATGCCCTCGCCGAATATACGTGTTCTTGGCTAGCATCCACTCCCACAGAGAAGGCGAAGATGCTTGATGAATGCCGCGCATTCGCAAGCAAGGCGCTACAAGCGTTTCACTCGGCGGGTGAGGAACTGAATTACGGAAAGACATGTAACCTCCTGTTACTGTGCCTCTTTGAGCGCCTATACGTTGCTTCTACCCATAAGGAGAAGCAAATCATCGCTCAAGAAGGGCTGCAGCTGAGCAACAAAGCCATGCCGGCTATGTCGAAAGTAGGCGACAAGAGCGAACTTCTTCGTGCTTATTCCATAGCGAGCCTTCATAACTGGTATGTCGCGGACATTGTGAGTGAACGAGAAGAAGAGAGGAAGGAGCTGGGAGATTTATGCGTAAGTTACTCGGACAAAGCGGTGGTCCTGTCCAGAGAAGTGGGCAACCCCTATGACACAGCACTGTCCCGGTGGGCGGCAGCTCTATGCACCCTTGCATTCACGGAAGACATCACATCCGCACTGGAATATGCTAAAGAAATGCTACAACAGGGGATTATCATAAATGACAACTACCTAAAAGGGGTAGCGTCTTACATTCTTGCATTTGTCACAGACTGGGCGGCTCCAAAAGAAGCAAATATAGACAAAAGGAAGGAACGATACGAAGAGATCATTAAATACGCACAAGACGCTGAACGCTTTCTTGAATTGGTCGCCCAGGATTCCATTATCGGGGAAACATACTTGTTCTATGGTCAAAGCTACTCGTCTCTTGCATATGAATCGACCACTCCATCAGAAAAACTAGTTTTATCAAAAAAAGCTGTGGAAGTCGGACGGAAGGGATTAGAATACGCCATCCGTTCGGGGTCCCCAGATGCTATAGGCTCCACTCTTCACACTTTAAGCAAGGCATTACATTTCTTCGCTAATCTGGAGTCCAACACTGATGAGAAAGCGAAATCGCTAGAAGAAGCGTTAGGTTATCGAGAAGAGTACAACCACATTGTTGAAAGAGCCTTTCCATCGATGGATTGGGTTCTTGGAGTAGGCAAGATCTACACAGCACAATTAGAAGCAGAGTTGACGAGATTAGAGGCAGATGAAGACAAAAAGAGAGCACTTCTGGAAAAATCCATCGTAGATATGGATGATGGGGTGTTGAATTGCAAAAAATGGATCGCTACTCGCCCTATGCCATCCCAAATAGTGTTTGTTGCTGAGTTCGAAGACTCGTTTGGCGAAATATTAGAAGAGCTTTTTCTGTTAACCCAAGAAGAGAAAATTCTGCGTAAAGCAAATGGAGTTTACAGTGACGCAGCAAAGCGATTTAAGGAAGTTGAGTTGATTAGCCGTGTTGCTGAGTCCTACTGGAAAATAGCGAGAAACCAAGGCCAGCTAGGTGAGGGCGCAAAGGCAGCAAGAAACTATGACAAAGCATACAAGGAGTATAAGGCCACGGCTCAGAAAATGCCGAGTTTCTCGAACTTTTTTATGGACTATGCTTTGTACATGAAGGCATGGAGTGAAATCGAGAAAGCCAAATTCGCTCACGACAAAGGACTACACGCCAGCGCAATGAAACACTATAAGAAGACAGCGAGTCTTCTGAAGCAAACGAAACTCTGGAGTTTCCTTTCTTCAAACTTTTTAGCATGGTCACTTCTGGAGAAGGCAGAGTCGCTCAGCAGAGGTGACAGAAGCTCAAAGTCGATTGAAGCGTTCAACAACGCAGCTACGCTCTTCCGTGACGCCAAGAACTCACTTGGAATTGCGGTTGATGAAGTTGAGGATTCCAACCAAAAATACTTGGTTGAGAGGTTAATTGAGGCCTCTGACATGAGGGTTGAATATTGTTTTGGAAGAGTTGCTATAGAAGAAGCGAAAATCTTGGACAAGCAGGGTGAACACGTCGTGGGCGCAGAAAAATATGGGTCAGCAGCCAAAGTATTCCAAACCATCGCGGGGGCGGGGTCAGAGCAAAACCGTAGAGAGCTACAACCGATAATCTATCTATGCAGAGCCTGGCAGAAGATGTTGATGGCAGAGGCCAAATCTTCTTCAAGTCTGTACGGAGAGGCGGGGGAGCTCTTTAAAAAAGCCAAGGAGCACACTCTTGATCAATCATCAAGCCTACTCGCTTTAGCTCACAGCAACTTCTGCAGGGCGTTGGAGGCTGGAACTGAATTCGAAACTACGAGAGACATGAAAAACCTTTCGACCGCCCAGAAACACATGGAAGTCGCCGCAAATTATTACATTAAATCGGGCTTTGAGACGGCAGCTGAATACGCTAATGGCACGCGACGCCTCTTCGATGCCTATGTTCTTATGGAAACTGCTAAGGAGGAGATAGAGCCAAAGAAGAAAGCGAGATACTACATGATGGCTGAAAAAGTCTTACAATTCTCTGTCAGATCCTTTATGAAGGCAAAGCATCCGGGAAAAGTTGAGCAGGCTCAAAAGATTCTAGCAAGGATTCGAGAGGAAAAAGAATTAGCGGGTATGTTGAGTGACATATTGCATGCTCCAACAATCGTTTCTTCAACTGCAAGCTTCGCTACGCTAACCCCAAGAGAAGAAAAAGCTATGGGTTTAGAAAATTTTAAGCGCGCGAACATTCAAGCCACTTTAGTTCCTCAAATCCAACAGGTCAAAACTGGTGAAGAATTGACGTTGGAAGTACACATCGTCAATGTGGGAAAAGAAACCGTCCTACTTACCCACATCAATGAAATCCTTCCTGTAGGATTCGAGCTAGTTGCCAAACCAGACTATTGTCGCGTTGAAGATTCGCATATCATCTTGAAGGGAAGAAGACTTGACACCTTGAAGACTGAAGAGATCTCGCTAATACTTAGATCATCTGATGAAGGCTCATTTGAGGTCAAACCTAAAATTGCGTATATTGATGAAGCAGGGCACCAATTGCTGTGTGAACCCGAGCCGGTGACTATTGAAGTTTCAGAAGCCTTTCCGAGTCGGATTGCCACGGGATACGAAGAGCTAGACAAATTGCTAATCGGCGGGATACCTGAAACCTATTCGGTCATCTTGACTTCGCCGTTATGCGATGAAAGAGATTTGCTGATCAAGAGATTTCTGAAGGTAGGAGTGGAGAAAGGTGAAATTGTATTCTACCTTACTGTTAAACAGGACGAGTTCATACATCTTGCAGAGGATTATCAGTCAAACTTGTACCTTTTCATGTGTAATCCTCACGCAGACAAAACAATCAAGGACTCGCCAAACAGATTTAAACTCAAAGGTGTTGAAAAATTAACTGACATTAGCATTGCCTTAACAAAGGCACTTCATGAACTAGGAGAATCGCAAGGTATCGCCAAAAGGGCCTGTATAGAAATAGTATCGGATGTTCTACTACAGCACCAAATAGTCCAAACGAGAAGGTGGTTAACGGCGCTTATCACAGAATTGAGATCCAGAGGATTTACTACATTGGCGGTGATGAATCCCCTGATGCATCCCCCACGGGACGTACAAGCAATCCTAAGCCTCTTTGAAGGAGAGATCACCCTCAAGGAAAGAGAAACCGGAAAAGGTTCATACAAGTTCCTTAAGATCAATCGGATGTACAACCAACAATATCTAGACCGCGAGTTGCCTATCAGAAAAGAAAAACTCGGTATGACTATTGAAGTTTCAGAAGCCTTTCCGAGTCGGATTGCCACGGGATACGAAGAGCTAGACAAATTGCTAATCGGCGGGATACCTGAAACCTATTCGGTCATCTTGACTTCGCCGTTATGCGATGAAAGAGATTTGCTGATCAAGAGATTTCTGGAAGAGGGAACGAACGAAGGGACGATAGCATTTTATGTTTGCACAGAGGTAAGTGGAGTGGAAACCCTTGCTCAAGAGTTTCAATCGAAGTTCTACGTGTTTGTTTGTAATCCTCAAGCTGATATTATGATCAAGGATTTACCTAACGTGATTAAACTGAGGAGAGGTGTCATGAACCTAACTGATATCAATATAGCTTTGGCCAAAGCTTTTCGTAGAATAGACGAGTCATCTGGTGGTTCAAGAAGAAGAATATGCGTTGCCATAGTCTCAGACGTCCTACTTCAACATCAAGCCGTCACCACCAAAAGGTGGTTAACGGCGCTTATCACAGAATTGAGATCCAGAGGATTTACTACATTGGCGGTGATGAATCCCCTGATGCATCCCCCACGGGACGTACAAGCAATCCTAAGCCTCTTTGAAGGAGAGATCACCCTCAAGGAAAGAGAAACCGGAAAAGGTTCATACAAGTTCCTTAAGATCAATCGGATGTACAACCAACAATATCTAGACCGCGAGTTGCCTATCAGAAAAGAAAAACTCGGTAAGTGATGTTCTTACAATGTGGAAAGATAGCGATGTCTAACTAAATTTCAGCTATGAAATGATTTGAACATCGCATTTTGAACAGATCTTGAGTATCGGCCTAAAAACTCATGTTGTCCTACCAAGGTTCTATACAATTCTACGGTTTGTACAGAATTCTGCTGATGCAAGTTGCTGTAAGAGTTCCTATGTTGATTGGAATCGCCTCCCAATTCAAAATAAGATAGGTCAAATTTTCAGTTAGCCAAAAATCAGTACGAAGAAATTATATACTGCCTTTTAATATTTATGTCGACATCAACCTATTCTGGGTGATGGTAAAAAATGGGCATTGGAAAAGTGGACACTGGCATAACGGGCCTTGATACGATGTTGCAAGGTGGCTTTCCAGAAGGAAGAATGATATTGATGACAGGTGGACCAGGAACTGGAAAGACAATCTTCTGCGCACAATTCTTAAACTATGGCGCTACTCAAAACGGAGTGAAAACCGTCTACATAAGTCTAGATGAGACCAAGAACCACTTTTTTGAAGAGATGCTAACCTTCGGTTGGGACTTCAAAGAATTAGAGCAGGATGGAAGATTTACTTTCATAGACGCATCTGATGTCAGACGCATTCCAGCCCAAGCATTCCAGACCACGCAGATCGGCGAATTACCAGTGAGTGGAAAAAAACTCGCGCGTGTACGCTTGATAGATAAAATTTTTAAGACGTTTGAAGGAGGACGCAGTATTGACAGATTCATTGGCGATATTGGTGCCCAACGAGTTGTACTCGACTCAATCTCTGGCCTTACATTTCGTTTTCCAAAAGCTTGGGAGAAAAGGCAGGCAATATTAGATATTATGGAGGCTTTGAATGATATAGGAGCTACTTGCCTCATTACAAGCGAAGCCGTATCAATAGGCGAAGAAAGACAAGTGCAGCCAGAAGAGTATTTGTCACAGGGCGTAATACAGCTACAGACACTTGGAACAGGAGAACGTTCTGTCAGAATTCTGAAAATGCGTGGCACTGAAGTCGATTCTATTCCGAGACCTTACAAAATAGGAAAAACAGGAATCGAGATCTACCCTGACCAAAACATCTATCAGACCTAAGCAGCGTACTCTGTAATTTTTGATTTTCGTCACAGTGCGCAATCTATCAGGAGCTCAGGGAAGTAATCTTCAAAGAAACCCGTGATGCTTTCACTGTGAAAGTAACTAAAACCTCAAAGGAAATTCAGGAATTGCTGGAGGTAGGCTATCCTTAAGTTACAACTTACTTCCCAATGTTGAATTTAGTTCGAATAAAACATGAAAAGTTTACGCCTTCTAACTTTTTCTTATAGGGGTGGGAGAAAGTCGTAAGTAAATAAATGGATTTCGGCGTTAAATGTTGATTACTGTGCACGCACTATTTTCGCTTTGTAACATAGAGCTTGAGCCTTGTATACTATTCTTGGTCATTCGTTGGACCGGAGGAAATTTCATACAAATGTATGCATGCACATTACGAAACGTATGCACCCTAAACTATGAAGTATTTGGGGCAAAGGGAAGATTTCTCGACCCAAAAGGAAACCTGAATGTCCTTTACGCCCGGTATTCGTGCGATTTCATGGGTCATGTGCATCAGGTGTTCAAAACCCATTGCCACTCCGATGGCTAATAAGTCATGATCCCCGACAGTTTTTGTGGCTAGAATTATGTTTGGCATTG
>SOJA01000034.1 GCA_004376975.1 Candidatus Bathyarchaeota archaeon | reverse complement strand
CCTTCTCCATCCGCTTCCTATAATTCTCGAAATCTGCTTGAAGGTACTTCAAACGGTTAAGGTACTCACTTGATTTCTCACGTTCTTTCTTCAACGTGTCTTCAAGCCTTTTGATTCCGTTGACTTTGGATCTGGTCTTTTTCTTCATCCACTCATCATCCCCTTACATTCAAAACACAGCTTTTAGCCAACAAGCCATTTATTATTCCTATACGCGTGAACAAGTCAATCAAGAAGACAAATCCTGCCACAATTATACACCTCACGACTAACGTTTGAAACCGTTAAGGAATTTATAAGTTTAATGGCGTAATCAAACGAGTTTTTTGCATAGTCTGCCCTTTACACATGAAGAAAGGAGATAGATCACACTGTTTCATTATGCGAAAGTCGTTGTGTCGCCTTCTGAATTGTTGTGTGGAGGGATTAAGATGGTTTTTTCGTTAACAAGGGATTTGCGGTGGGTTTTAGGTTGTCTCTGTGTTAGTGGCTGGATGAGATTTACCGTGATAGCAGATCTGCGGTTGTTTCCTCAGCTTTATCCATTAAATTTTGTTCATCCAGGGTTTTCACTTGTCTGTTTTTCATCAACACTTTGCCGTCAACAATAACAGTGTCCACGTCGGTTTTGCAGACAGAGTAAACAATGCTTGCACAAATGTTATGTAGGGGTTTTAAATGAGGCTTTGAAAGGTCAATTAGGATTATGTCCGCTTTTTTGCCTGTTTCAAGCGAACCGATGCTGTTTCCAAGTTTCAAGGCTCTTGCTCCATTTACTGTTGCCATCCTCAGAACAGTATAGACCGGTAAAACTTTAGGGTTTAAATAAACGAGCTTCTGTAACAAAGCGGCAGTTTTCATTGTTTCAAACATGTCAAGAGTGTTGTTGCTAGCTGGACCGTCTGTTCCTAAACAAACATTGATTCGTAAGCCAGTTAAATCCTTTATTTTCGCTGCGCCTACTCCAAGTTTCATGTTAGACACAGGAACGTAAGCTACGTTTACGTCATTCCGAGACAAAATTCGTGTTTCTTTACGAGTCACATTTGTGCAGTGGGCGGCAAGAACATGACCTTTGAAAAAGCCTATCCTGTCTAGGAATTCAATTTCGCTTGAGCCATGTCTCCCTTCAAACTCCTTAGACATTTGTTTCGACTCAGCTAAATGAATGTGGACGCCGGCGTTCAGTTCTGAAGCTTCGTTCCGGATTTTGGTGAGAAGCTCAGGGCTGCAACTGTAAGCTGCGTGGGGTCCTAAAAAAGTGGTTACTCTGCCATCAGCGTATCCTTGGAGGTTTTTGACGAAGTTTACGCTTTTCTTCAGCATCTTCTCTCCCTGAGCCTTATTTCCAGCTTCAATTATGCCTTCAGCTAGAACCCCTCTTAACCCGCTTTTTTTCACAGCCTTTGCAACCATGTCCTCATGGAAGTATATGTCAGCAAAGCAGGTTGTTCCACTTTTTATCATTTCCAGGCAGCCTAGAAGGGCGCCGACGTAAACATCATTCGCTTTCAGTTTAGCCTCCAGCGGCCAAATTGTGCTTTTCAGCCATGTTTCCAAGGGTTGGTCTTCAGCTATTCCGCGAAAAAGGGTCATGGGTGCATGTGTGTGACAGTTAATCAGTCCTGGTATGGCAATTTTTTTCTCAGCGTCTATTTCCATTTCTGCCTGTATCTTGTTTGCGGATGAACGTTTTCCAACGAAAGTTATTTCCCCGTTTTTAACTGCTAGGGCACCATCTTCTATGCAATCCTTTCCGTTCATTGGTAGAATAGTGCATCCGTAAATTAGAATGTCTGCTTTTTCCACAGGTGTACCCTTTAATGTAGAGGGCGGATTTTAGGATATAAAGTATGCTAACGTTTGTAGAAGTAACTATTTGTTGTCGTCTTTTACTGTTGTGGTGGAAAGATCGGTGGAGGTGGAAGCTTAGATTCGTGGTCTTGCCCTTTCGATTTTCTTCAGGAAGGGGTGGAACGCTGGTGTTGGAGCGTTATTTTTCCCTGGGATTCCTTTGGATAAGCCTGGTGTGCCTATTTTTCTGCATATGAAGTTAAGTGAGTCCTCTGTGAAGTTTAGTAGGCCTCTGCCTTCAGTTGTTAAGGTGTATACTTTTCTGGGTCGTTCGTTGCTCATGTCCCATTCACTTTTGACGTATCCTTTCTTTTCAAGAGTGTTCAGGAGGGGATAGATTGTGCTGGGTCCAAAGTACACTCCGAAGCTTTTGCGGATTCTTGTAATTACTTGATAGCCGTGCATGGGGTTTGTGTGTAGAAGCTGTAGTACTATGAGGTCTAGGAGTCCTTTCATTAATTTTGCCTGAACTTCTTTTGAGTTGTTAACCATGTGATTCATTCCTTTGTATTTGTGTCCAACAGTTTTACTGTTGAACATGGATACAATATGTCCTTTAGCAGACATATCGCAAGACTTTATAGAGCATAAACAACGATATAAAGGTTCACGTGAACCAGAAACATAACAAAGCATAACGAAGCATACCGAAATATTCCATTTTCTACATAAGTCTAATAAGCCAAACCATGAATCAGTTCAAAACAGAACAGGTTTAGAGAGTGAAAAAATGCCGAAAACCTTCCGAAAAGAACTTGTTCAACGCATAACCAGAAACTTGCTCGACATCCAACTATTAAGGCTAATCCAAACCCAACCCATGTGGGGATACAAAATAAAAAAACAGGTACAAGCATTATTCGACGTAAAACTAAGACACGGCGCACTATACCCATCACTCAACAACCTAGCACAGAAAGGATTCTTAACAAGCGAAACACAAAAGCAAGGAGGAAGAATAAGAAAAGTATACACAATAACCAGAAAAGGAAAACAATACATCGAAGCATACAACACCATACTAAAAGAACAAATAGAATACTCTGACATCAAATAGTGTGCTCTTGTTCAAAAAATATTTCGCAATATTTTGATCCTTGAACAGATTGTTAAACACTTGTTTCAATTTAGATTTGGATAATGTAGAAGGAACAGATGAACCAGAAGAACAAATATCTTTGAACGACGTAAGATAAAACTGAGTAAAAATGGTCCCAAAATCAAACAGAAAAAAGCAAGACAACGAAGAAGTATTAGCCCAGGTTAAAAGGCTCCTTGAGGAAAAAGGTCGAGAAACGCTGGAACTGACAAAGAAGTTAATGTTAGAAAGAGAAGAAAACATTCAATGCAAAGAAGTTCGCGAGGCTCTGCATTATTTTGCAGATAATTACTGGAATGACTTGGCGAGGCCCACACTTATATCTATAACATATGAAGCTGTCGGCGGCAATTGTAAAACAGTAACTCCCATAGCAGCCCCGATCATGCTTATCACAGCAGGAATAGATTTGCATGACGATGTTATAGACCAATCAACAGTGAAGAATAAACGATCAACCGTTTTTGGAAAGTTCGGTAAAGACGTAACCCTGCTCGTAGGGGACGCACTCATATTCAAGGGCTTCATACAGCTACAACTTGCACTAGAGCGTTTTCAACAACAAAAGGCAGCTGAAGTACTGAAAGTGATTGAGAAAGCATTCTTTGAGCTAGGTGATGCTGAAGCTCTGGAACTCCGGTTCAAGGGAAGAATGGATGTGACCCCGAAAGAATACTTGGAAATAGTGAGGAAAAAAGCTGCGGATGTAGAAGCCTATACTCATGTTAGTGCAGTCTTGGGTGAAGGGACGAAAGCTGAGACAGAAGCAATCCGAAAATTCGGTAGGATTCTAGGCATGCTAGCAATCATACGAGATGACTTGATAGATATGACAGACGAAAAAGAATTGATGCATAGACTTGAAAACGAAATTGTGCCTCTTCCAATACTCTATGCTGCGCAAAGTGCCGAAGCAAGATCATCCATCAACCTCATTCAAGCTAAGCATCAAAAAACTAAGGAAGTCGCTCACAGAATACTTGAGATAACTTACCAATATGACGGCTTCGCTCATGCAGAGAAAAAAGTGTGTGAACTGGTAGAAGAAGGCTTTTTAAGTCTTAAACCGATTCAACATAAAAAGGAAGAACTCAGATTATTACTTAACTTTATGAAAACTACTTAGAAAAGCCTATAAAAGAGAGAATATGGGAAACTTAATAACCCCAGAAGAACCGAACCGGGGCACGTTGCCTCTTCTTCTTAGCTTTCTTCATCCTTCATCCCTGTATATATGCTCTACACATATGCTTCTATATAAGATTTGTTCTACACATATACAGGTTGACAAAAATTAAATGTTTAAAACATAGAGACATACTCTCATGAACAAAATGCCTAGAAAAGAACTGTTTCTAATCTCTTTCTTGATTGTTAATTCTTTCATTTGGTACTATGGAATTCGTTCGTTGCTTTTAGATGCATCATCCAGTTTTGCAGCTCATGAAGCTGCTACAGCTCAAGTAATATACTACTCCGCGATAATCGCATCAAGCCTATTCGGAGCAATTTTGGCAGGTAAAATCGGTAGAATTAAGATACTCCGCTTCTGGATGGTTTTAGGATGCATAGTAACGGCTGTACCTTTTCTGTTCTCAAATCTGTCAGCAGATAGTCTCTATGTTATATCGCTTCTCTTCGGTTTGTCCTTTGGAGTAGGTATGCCCTCCTGTCTTGCCTATTTTGCAAGCTTGACACACTTTGGAAACAGGGGAGTTACGAGTGGAGTAACCTTTCTAGCAACAAACTTGGCTGCAGTAATACTCCTGTCCTTCAGTGACAGCTTGGTTACGATGCTTGCCGTCTCGTTTGCTTGGAGAATAATAGGACTGAGCGCCGCCCTGTGCTTAAAGCCTGTTTCAGCTGAAGCTGAGAAGGTAGAAAGAGCATACTCGTTCAAATTGGTCTTCCAAGATAGATCTTTCTTACTATATGTCGTTCCATGGCTCATTTTCTGCCTCGTGGACAGATTCGAAAGAATCTATTGCGAAATATTTTTTGAACCGGAGTTTTTTGGTTTTCTGAGTGCTGTGGAACCATTAGTCGGCATGATCTTTGTCTTTCTCGGAGGCTTGCTTGCTGACCGTGTGGGGCGAAAACGTGTGGTAATCTACGGATTTGTTGCCCTAGGTTTAGGGTATGCATCTTTAGGTTTAGCCCCTTACTGGGATATTTCAAGATACTTTTACACTTTCGTAGATGGAGTTGCTTGGGGCATTTTTATGGTGATCTACATGCTTATTTTATGGGGAGACCTTTCCCACTTGAAAGGAGCCTCAGAGAAATACTATACTCTCGGAAGCATCCCTTTCTTCCTCACCGAGCTCGTAGCGCCATTTTTCAGCTCGTATGTGCAAGGAATTCCTGAGGCGAATGCACACGCCATTTTTTCGTTAGCCAGCTTCTTCTTATTCTTAGCTGTGATTCCGTTGATGTATGCTCCTGAAACTTTGCCTGAAAAGAAGATTAAGGAAAGAGAGCTTAAGAAGTATGTTGAGAAGGCGAAAAAGGTTAGGAAGAAATACGACTGAAGTTCAAGTTCTTTCCTAGGGAATGTTTTTAACTTTACGTGATGCTCAGCATCTTTGCTGGAAAAGTTTTAGGAAAATCAATGATAAACTTGACCCGGTGAGGGGTAAGGGTTGGACGCCTTCTGTCATGGTGACTGAGCTGCTTGAAGAGGCTGGAGAGATAGCTGCCGCAGTTAAGGGTCTGGAAGGTTTTAAGCCTTCAGAAAAGCCCAAAACAAAGGAGATATTAGCAACTGATCTTTCAAACCTGCTCTACATAATTTTCGTTCTAGCAGAAAATTACGGTATCAACTTGGAAGAAGCATTTGCACAAACTGTAAACGACTACATACTAAAGTTTATCAGTTAACGCTGAAAACATAAACAAAAAAAAATAAGGAAGGTTGTTACAGTTTTTTGTACACTATGTCTTGTTCCCTTACTCTCTGCTCAACCTTTAAGCCTATGCTCTGTCCAGCTTCTGCCTTCTGAATATTTTCATGTTCAATCTGCATGGACGTAATAACTTGCTCAAAATCCGTCGTTGGACCCTTAACAAGCATAGTGTCACCAACAGTTAAGGGTGCACTAAGTTCAATAACAGCAACACTGATTTTCGTGAAGAAATGAGTTATCCGTCCAACTTCAATAACATTTTCTTCATCCAATTGTTTCCTCTCCAAAAACACATAACAACACTTGGACATAAATAACTTATTACGAATAGCTTTTACAATTTATGCATGCCCTGTCTCTGCAATTTCAACAGCATGAGACCTTCAGATGAACCGCGCGTAAAGAATATGGAATTAAATGTCCAAAGGACAGAAGTGACTAATGCAGCTGTCTCCCTATAAGGCTCGAACCCATGTTTTCACGGCGCAGTGGGTGTGTACTTTCTTGAATCAGAACGAAAGCAGTCTACAGGTCTTAAACTTCTGTATGTACAAATAAAAAAGGGGGATTGTGCGGGTGATCTCTCTGTTTGTCGTCGGTTCATACCTGACCCTCGACACTACGGATCAACCAGCGACAATTCGCGTTTTTTCTTCTGCCAAAACCTTAAGCATAAGCGTGTATATTGACAGAACATATCAGAGGGTTTTCCGTGAAGACAAAACTTGAGAAGACAGTGAAAGATGAACTTTCGGGACAGGTTGCCAAATCATATGTTGCCCAGATTACCCGTTTCCACCGCGTCCAAGCGTCCACAATGTTCCATGAAGCCGCAGAATACGTTAGAAACACACTACACAATATCGGCATTAAAAATGCTAAAATCGAGCAATTTACATCCGACGGCGCCGCAAAATATTGGACTTGGACCTCTCCAATCGGCTGGGAAGTCAAAGCCGCCGAACTCTACTTGATTAAACCTGAAAAAAAGTTAATCGCTAGATACGAAGATGTGCCCACATGTCTCCACACCTACAGCAACTCCACACCGCCCGGGGGCGTGACAGCCGAGCTGGTTGATGTTGGGAAAGGAACCAAACCCGAGCATTATGAAGGAAAAGATGTGAAGGATAAGTTCGTTTTAGCAACAGGTAGAGCGAAACCGGTTCATGAGCAGGCAGTCTACAAGTATGGTGCTGCAGCCGTCATTACAGACTCCATAACATATGAAATGAGAAACGTCAGAGAAAGCGTGGATATACCTGACGCTCACGCCTACCAATCCATCTGGCCCACAAAAAAAGAATTAGACAAGGTTACGTTCGGGTTTTCCCTAAGCAAGCGACAGGGAAACCATCTTCGAGCCTTGCTTAAAGACAATAAAACTGTGATGCTGAAAGCTAAGGTAGACGCGAAACTGTTCCCAGGCAACCTAGACGTAGTAACAGCCACAATCCAAGGAAACTCAAAACCAAATGAAGAAATCTTTTTGATCGCTCACCTTTGCCACCCAAAACCAAGCGCCAACGACAACGCCTCAGGAAGCGGCTTACTCCTGGAAGTCGCCCGCACCATACAAGCACTCATAAATTCTGATACAATCGAAAAGCCAGTAAGAACGATACGGTTTCTATGGGTACCCGAAACTTTCGGCACTATAGCCTATCTGTATCACCATAAAGATTTGGTGCCCAAGCTGATTGCAGGTATAAACCTTGATATGGTGGGGCAAAATCAAGAGCTTTGCAGATCTACCCTCAACTTGGATAAGACGCCGGATTCTAATCCATCATACCTCAATGATTACGTTTTCAGTCTCCTTGAACATTCAGTAGAAGAATTCGACAACAAGACAGCCTTCGGTTCAGCATCTACATTTCGATATTCCATTAACACCTTCAGCGGCGGAAGCGACCATGCAGAGTTCAACGACTCAACATTTCAAGTGCCATGTGTTATGCTTATTCAGTGGCCAGACCTCTACTATCATACTAGCATGGATTCAATGGATAAGGTCAGCGAAAACAGCCTAAAACGTGTCGGCTGGATAACTACAGTTGCAGCTTTAACGCTTGCCAACGCCACAATTGAGGATGCAATTTTCATGGCCAGCTTGGTAAGATGGGGAGGGATTGCACGATTACAAACAGCAAGCAAAGAAGCCACAGCTCTAGTTCAGAAGGCGAATAACACGCATACACTAAACTCTGGGTTACCGGAGAAATTCGCCACAATTGCACTCGACTACAAAAATAAGATAGGGCATATAGTTTCCCGGGAAAAAAGGGCAATAGAATCAGTAAAAAGGTTAGGAAACAGTTCTGAATTGGAAGAATTCATCGCAAGACTCATGGAAGACATAGATCACTGTGGTCAGCTTGAAATTACACGATTCGAAGAAACCTTGGCTCATGTCACAAAAGCAACAGGAATCATCTTTCCGATACAATTAGAGGAAACAGACGTGGCAAAAAAATCGAAAAGCCTAGTTCCAAAACGACTGTTCAAAGGCACCCTTAATTCGGATATTCTGAAGAGAGAATTAGGCGAAAAAGAATATGAATCGTATGAGGAGATTACAGAGAAAGATAAAGATTTCACAAAGAAAACATATGAGATCCTCAATTTTATGGACGGAAAACGCACTGTCTACGACATCACAAAAGCAATATCAGCAGAATACAATCAAACCAGTCTAGAGCACATACTTAAATTCATGGACCACCTTGAAAAATTAAATCTCATTTCTTTTCAATAGCTTAACAGATGTACTAGCAGAGTGCCTCGTTCGCGCTACGATAAGTCTAACTGGCGCGTGCGTTGTGCAAATGTATTTGGAACATACTTTGATTAGGTGTGCATATCATGTATCGAAAATCGATATATATCAGAAGCTGAAAGAACTGATTTATTAAGATATGCGATAACATATATCGGATTGAATTAGATGAACAGGAAAATTAGGCAAGTTACCTCCAGAAGATTCAGGCAGGCTAAGCCGTATGTGCTAGTAATACTCCCAAGCCTGATTTG
>SOJA01000099.1 GCA_004376975.1 Candidatus Bathyarchaeota archaeon | reverse complement strand
TGGGATAAGACCCGGCTGAGAGGACGGTCGAAAACTGTCGACCCTTAGAACCTGACCCGGGTAATACCGGCGTAGGGAGAGTTGTATCAAATGAGAATAGAATTTAAGCTACTAGTTTTTTGGTTTTTGGAGTGATAAATTAGAATGGCCACTCAAATAGAAGTTGCAAAAAAAGAACAAATAACGGAAGAAATGCGTATAGTTGCTAGAGATGAGAAGGAGTCACTCCAAAAGATACGTCAACGATTAGCAGAAGGAACAGTGATCATAACTCGCAATGTTCAACATGAAAATGTCCATCCAATAGGAATCGGTAAAGGATTACGCACCAAGATTAACGCCAACATTGGTACCAGCCCTGATTTGTGCGACCTTAACTTGGAAATTGAGAAGGCAAAAATTGCAGTTAAATATGGCGCAGACACTATCATGGACCTTAGCATAAACGGTAACCTAGATGAAATCCGAAGAACGATATTAAAAACCGTCAATGTACCCATTGGAACCGTTCCCATTTATCAAACAGCCATAGAAACTGCTAAGAAAAGAGGATCCATCATACACATGACTGAAGATGACATTTTCAACACTATACAAAAGCATGCGAAAGACGGTGTTGACTTCATGACAGTACATTGCGGGGTAACTCAGCAAATCGTCAAAAGACTTGCTAGGCATCCTCGCTTGATGGGAATTGTAAGCCGTGGAGGAACATTTCTCGCTGCTTGGATTCTCCATCACAAAAAAGAAAATCCATTATACGCAAACTACGACTACCTCTTAGAAATAGCCGCAGAATATGATTTTGCTATAAGTCTTGGAGACGGTCTTAGACCAGGATGTATTTTCGACTCCACAGATTGGCCTCAAGTTCAGGAACTGCTTACTATCGGAGAACTCGTAGAGAGGGCAAGGGCTGCAAACGTGCAAGCCATGGTTGAAGGCCCAGGGCATCTACCACTAAATCACATAGAAGCCAACGTCCAACTTGAAAAATCAATATGTAAAGGCGCACCGTTTTACGTCCTTGGCCCCGTTGTCACTGAAATAGCACCTGGATACGACCATATTGTCGGAGCAATCGGAGGAGCAATAGCTGGGCTCGCTGGCGCTGATTTCCTGTGTTACTTGACACCCTCCGAGCACCTAGGCCTCCCAACTTTGGAAGATGTGAAGGAAGGAGTAATAGCCACGAAGATAGCAGCGCACGCCGTTGACATTGTGAAACTAGGGTTTAAGGCGGAAGCTCGTGATTTGGCCATAGCGAAGGCTAGAGCAAATCTTGATTGGAAAAAACAATTTGAGAACGCCTTAGACCCGGAGAAAGCCATGAAAATTCGTAGCCGAGCAAAACCGAAAAGCCCCGAAACCTGTTCAATGTGTTCTGAATATTGTGCCATAAAAATTTTGAGGGAAGCATTAAAGGCTGAAGGCCAATGCCTATAACAAATACAAGCTCCAATTTTAGGAGGAGCATAAATGTTTAGCATTAAAAAGGTGAAAGACAGAATCCCGGTGGCGATCACTATTGCCGGAAGCGATTCTGGAGGAGGAGCTGGAATCCAAGCAGACCTCAAAACTTTTGCATCTTTAGGTGTTCACGGCACAACAGCAATCACATCTATCACCGCACAGAATACTTATTCGGTTACAGCTATTGAAGACTTGAAAACCCAAATAATTCAAGAACAAATCAAGGCAGTGGCTGAGGACTTGGGCATTGACGCCGGAAAAACCGGGATGCTTCACACAGAAGAAATAATCAAAACTGTTTCTTCAGAAGTTTCAAAATACAAGTTTCCATTGGTTGTCGACCCAGTTATGAACACAAAGTCCGGAGTGCCTCTTTTGAAAACCGAGGCCATAGATGCTTTAGAACACTACCTTCTGCCAAAAGCCACTGTCATAACGCCTAACAGGTTTGAGGCTGAGAAACTCGCTGGTATGAAGATTAAAGATTTAAAAGATGCAAAAATTGCAGCTGAGAAAATCTCTGAAATGGGACCAAAAGCCGTTATAATCAAGGGTGGACATCTAGAAGAGAAGAATGCAATTGACCTTCTTTACTATGAAGGCAGTTTCAAAACGTTTAGCACTCCAAGACTCGACGTTAAAACTACGCATGGAACTGGCTGCAGTTTCTCAGCAGCCATCGCAGCTGAACTCGCCAAGAAAATGGAGATACCGGAAGCTGTTGAGAAAGCTAAAGAAGTTGTAGCTTTGGGCATAAAGTTTGGATTAAGAATCGGAAAGGGGTATGGTCCAGTAAATCCGATGGCATATCTTTTCCGTGAATCTTCAAAATATAATGTTTTGATGAATCTAGAAAGAGCTAGGGATTTGCTCGAGGCAACCCCTGAAGTCACGATACTTGTGCCTGAAGTCGGCATGAACATTGCCATGGCAATCCCCTACGCAGAAAGCCTTGATGATGTGGCTGCAATAGAGGGTAGAATCGTAAAAGTATCTAAAGGCGCTAAGGCTGCTGGGAACCCAAAATTTGGATGCTCTTCGCACTTGGCCAGATATATACTTGAAATCATCAAGCATGACGAAAGTAAGGTGGCTGCGATTAACTTGAAGTTTTCAGATGACATCATAGAAACTCTGGAAAAGTGGGGTATGACCGTGTCCTTCTATGACCGGAAAAAGGAACCTGAAGAGATCAAAACAGTTGATGGAATGACCGTGCCTTGGGGTGTAAAGGAAGCCATCAAGAAGGCTCAAAAAGTTCCAGATGCTGTTTATCATAGGGGAGACATTGGTAAAGAACCGATAACAGTTATTCTCGGCAAGCAAGCCTATGATTTGGCGAAACTTACAGTGGAGCTTGCGAGGGAAATTGGAAAGAAATGAAAGATAGAGTTGTATACGTTAAAAAATTGGCTATAGTTATTGTTTTCTCCGCCTTAGGAGTAGTTGTTTCACCTTTCTCTTGGTTCGTGTTCTTAGGCACAAAAGCTAATCCAACACAACATATGATAAATGCGATTCTAGGAGTGCTTGTAGGTCCATTCTGGGCAGCCATTGCAGCAATCTTCATAGGAACCATTAGAAACACGTTGGGGATAGGCACATTCTACGCTTTTCCTGGTGGAATACCAGGAGGCATAGCTGTGGGCATCGTCTATTGGTTACTCAAGCAGCTTAAAGTGAACAAGAAAAAACGCTTGATATCAGCTTTTGCTGAACCAATAGGCACACTATTAGTAGGTGCTCCGCTCGCTCTTTTTCTTTTTGCCCCATGGATAGGAACTATAAGTCTTTTAAATTTGGCAGCAAGAGAAGGAGCATTGCTTGCTTTCTTAATTTTTGGAGCTGGATGGGCTTTAAGTTGCGTTCCTGGAAGCATAATAGGATTCTTTATCCTTTCAATTCTGAATAGGGTTGGGATAAACAGGGAGACTTTGTTTGGCGAAAAATAATAAGGCGCAGCTGAAAGGCAGAGAAATCCTTGGCAAAAAGACATTAATATTGGGTGAGGTTTGCTCTGGAAAAACCAAGCTGGCAGCCAGACTACTCCAAGAATTAATAAAGCTGGTAAGACCTGAAGAAATAACCGTTATCGATTTGGCTCCGCAAAGAATCGGTGAAATTGGCGGAAAAATAACGGATTATATTAACATAACTGATCGTGTTAAATACTTTTCACCAAAAGAAGTCTACACGCCTAGACTTGCCGGCACCTCGCCAGAGCAAGTGCTACATTATGCAGAATTGAACAGAAAAAACATAGAGCCATTACTAAACAGTTTCATTCGAAATGTCACTGAAGTTCTTGTCTTAAATGATGTTACACTCTATCTTCATTTGGGCAAACTGGAAACCGTTTTAAAGTGTGTAAGGTTGGCTGAGACTTTTTTGGCTACGGCATATTATGGCTCAAAACTTGCTGAGGATTTAGGAACTGGAATAAGCTCAAGAGAAAGACAAATGACTGACAAATTAGCTACTTCCATGGATTTAACTATAAGAATCGATTAATGCTCTGAAAGAAAACGACAAATTGTTAGCATCCGTAACTACCTTTTCAGTTCAGAGAAGATGAAATCGACAATTTCATCTGCAACATTAACATTTGTAACCGACTGCAAGCCTCTCCATCCAGGTTGACTGTTAACCTCAACAAGAAAGGGTCCTTTGGAGCTTTCTAGAATGTCTACACCGGCAATTTTGCATTTGACAACACTTGTTGATTTAACAGCCATCTCCTCAAGATTTGCGTCAAGCTTCATTGACACAGGCTTGGCTCCTTGGCTGTAATTTGTTTTCCAAGTTCTTGCAACACGTTTCATTGCTGCGACGACACGGTTACCTAGGACAAAGGCGCGAATGTCAGAGAAGCCGTGAGGAACAAACTCTTGAATGTAAATTACACCGTGATAGAAAGTTATGGTCCCAAAAATTGTGGCAGCAACTTCCGGATCTGTAACTCTTGTGGAACCCACCCCTCTTGAACCGAAAATCGGTTTAACAATGACATCTCCACCCAATTCATGAAAAGCCTTTAAAGCTTCACCAACATTTTCAGTTATTGCTGTACGAGGAACAGGTATGCCATTCTCCTCCAAAATTGCTAGAACAGCATATTTGTCCACACAGTGCTCAATAGCTCTAGGCGGGTTTATCACATACAAGCCTAAACGTTCAAGGCGGTGTAGAACATCCATCCGGAAGACTATTTCCTCCAAGGAACCGCGGCCAATGGGACGAACCATCAGGGCATCTAACTCCTCTGGAATTTTGATGTTGCTAACACTCAAGTAGGATCTATAACCGACACGGGCAATTAACTGCGGAAAACTGAAACAAACATGCGGAATTCCACGTCTGGCTAATGCTTCTCGAAGCTGGATTGAACTCCAAGAGTTTTCATTTCGTGTTAAGATTCCTATCAACATTTCAGACCCTTTCAATGCTCTAACCCTTGAATTCTATTGAATTGGTGCTTTTAACCGTTTTATTATTCTGACCATTTTGCAAAAACGTATATTTACTTGAAACTTTAAGGGCTGTCAATTCAGATTAGAATTAAGTCTGCTTGTCGAGTGTTTAAGGTTATCTTAAATTAATGAAAGAGAAAGAACAGGCTGGAAATCCAAGAAAAAACGGGAACATCCAACTAGACTTCAAAACTGAGTTAGTTTTCCTCATCACTAAATAAACGTGAATTGAACGACTCTACGCTTGAAATCAAATCAAGAGGAAAGATATTCTCTTTCTAAGAGAAGCCACAATGTCTAGAATTTGTGAATGAAGGGGATTAGCTGTACTGCGTTTTCGAATTTTTTGGAAAGTTTAACATTCAAATAAGCACCATAAACATTGAAGTATGGCGGTCCTTTCCGTGAAAACAAAGTTAAAATTTTGCCTCTGTGGTTGATTTTGAAGCCGTCTCTGCAGGGCTCATGTCCCCTTATCAAGATTTTAACGCCATATCTCCTTAACGCTTCGCGTGTTATTTCCTCGCCGAATAGTCTTCCCGCACCTCTTGGAGATTCACATACTCCCTTAATCGTTTCGGTTGGGTCATTCCAGAGCATCTCTTCAAGCAATCTCTGCTTTGGATGTTTGACGTGCGCATATGCCAAGTCTTCTAAGGTTTTTGCTTGAGACGGTAAGCCTCCATGGATCACAAGATAACGCTCTTCCACAAATACAGCACTATAAAGATGTTTGAATAATCCCCGGATTCTATGGTAGGCATCTCCCCCTTTTTCGCCAAATTTTGCCTGAAACTGCATTGGCAAATCATGCGGAGAAGCCATAAGATCCCTAGGTCCCTCATGGTTGCCGCGCATTAAAACAACTTGCTCAGGAAACATAAGCTTCAGTTTTAAGACAATATAATAGACTTCAGCTGAGTGGATACCGCGGTCACCATAATCGCCGAGAAAAATTAGAAAGGTTTTGCTATTCTGTCTCAACTTCTGTAGGAAATCTGTCTCTTTCATAATCTGAACTAGGCTGTCTAGGTCTCCATGTAAATCGCTAACTATCACTGCTTCGCCTGAAGGCTTGATTTTAACAAGTCTACCTGTGACACTGAAGTTTCCAACTTGACCATTTTCCTTGGCGAGTAATTGCGCAGTTTCTTCAACCAACTGAGCAAAATCCTTATGCTGAATATTGAGCGCTTCTTTAACCATCTGCGAAAGGGCTGTTTGCAACTATTGCACCTTAAACTCACTCAATAATGATTTTTCTATCCATAAAGTCAAAAACGTTTTTCTCTATCCCTTTTTTCCTATCGTCTATACTCTTCAGCATCTCCTTCAAGTTTCGTTCTATAGCGTTTTCTTCCAATTCAACCCGCCTCTTTTTTCTTCCCAATTTCTTAAGGTCTTCTTGAAGTTCCAAGATGTTTCTTTTTATCTTTGCTGTTTCGGCTGAAGTTGAAAGCTGCTTTTTCTGCATTATTGTCTTACGACATTTTCGGTGAAGATCATCTAAAGATTTCTTGTCAAGTACTCCGCTTATGGCTTGCTCCGCTTTCCGTTTTCTATCGTGTTTCAATTTCAGTTTTCCACTAGACATTGAACTGGCTAGTTTTTCAAGAATCTGCTTTAACACTGGGTATCCCGTTTCTTCTGCAGCAAAGGCATCGAAGGGATTCTCAATGTAGTGATTGAGTTTCTTCAACTCTTCAGGTGTTAAACCGCCTTTGCGGAACACTTGTAACTGATATTTTATGAATGGTTTTCGAAGATGCCGCAGATTATGTTTCACTTCCATGCTTAACTCTTCTATTTCTGTACTGACCTCATTTAATCGAGTCAAACTGTCTCTATTTTTGAAATCTGTTATTTCCTGCTGTTTTTCAACTATTTTCCTTTCAATCAAGGACTTTTCGGTTTCAATTTTCTTCTTCTGAGCTTCTTTATCTACCAGTCGCCCCTCAAAGGCTTGAAGATCATCGATAAGTTGGAAGGTTTCCTCCAAAGTTTTGGTTTTAACATACTCCTTTGTCAGAAAATCATGAAGCTCTTTTAAAGATTCCTTTGCTTTTTCAAAGACTCCTAGAAATTTTCTTCTATCCATGATAAAGAAAGGTGATATTCTCGGAAACCAATTCCTTACATCAACTTCGGTTACTACAAAGGCCTTTTGAGTTTCTTGGACGAAATTGCTGAAGCTGTCATAAGAAACTTGGTTTGGAACCTCAATCTGCCGTATTCTTTCAAGGAATAGCCGTGCCAGCTTGTTTAACGCTCTGGCTCTGCGATAGGTCTTCATGTTTCTTTTTTCAATCTCTTTTTTGCTATTCTCTAACAGCATGTTAGAAACTTCTGTAACATTCTCAAGCGTCTTTTTTATTTTATCAAGTAGTTTCTGAGCTTTTTCGTGGACAGGAACAAAAATTGAACTTGTCTTCTTTTCAAGCCAGTCTTTGGCCTCTTTTGAAGAAATTTTTAGAGCTTCAGACACATACGTTTCCCAATAGAAATATACGTATGCTATATTTATTTTTCAGGTTTTTTCACAATAAGTATACTCTTTCTTGAGTAGCTACTCTTAAATAATTACTCCTCCACACATGGTTTCTAACTAATAAAAGGGATAGAAATGAATACTAAAACAATTGCATCTATAATAGTATTCGCTGCACTTACCATAGCTCTTAATTTATCATCGCCTATCAAGATTCCGGCGCCATATGCACCGTTTCTAATATATCAAATATGGGAAATACCAATAGTCGCCGCATTTTTACTCTACGGAGCTGTGGTAGGATTTTCGATAGCTGTACTAAACACTCTTGTATTGCTGGCCGTATTTCCAGGAGAACTCCCAACAGGACCAATCTACAATTTAGTAGCTATAACAAGCATGCTTTTGGGCATAATTATTGTAAAAAAACTTGCTGAACACGGTTCTCACAAGTTCGGGGAAACATCTTTGAGCACTTTGATCACATCATCAGGAATTATATTTAGGATGGTTACCATGGCATTTGTGAATTGGGTCTTCCTTCGCTTTCCTCCTCCAATCGGGTTCGGCATGCCTGAAGAAGCAATAGTTTTAATGGTTCCGTTTGTAGTGATTTTTAATGCTACACTGGCACTATATACTATTCCCTTAGGCTGTGTCGCGGCAAGGGCCGTAAAATCAGGTTTAAAATAACCTAAGGCAAACTAGAGCACTCTGAAACCTAGAGATTTTGCCAATATTTCAGCATCAATTTCTCCACTTTTGAAGATGTTGCCAGTTTTCACATTGTTCACAATTAGAACGGCGGGCGCAAAAAGGTTTGGGTCAATCTTGTAAAAGTTGTAGTTTGCTTCTTTAAAGATTTTTATGAAGGGTTTTCCGTATGCTTTGGAGGCTTTTGACGGCGCCTCATTGACTATTTGCTTTAGTTCTTCCTCATCGTCATATTCAACGCTGAAGTAGGCTGTTCCTCCATAGAGGATTGCGTCGTTTGTTCTCGCCATTGCATATGTAAATTTTGGATGAATGGGAGAAATTGGTGCACATCCCCAAGCGTGTAAGATTGCTTTTGGGTTTAATCCAAGCATGTTGAGTTTGTGGATTCCAGTTTCAACTATTCTACCTGAAACTTGTGTTGCACCTGCTATGCTGGTTGTAGGAGTTAAAATTATCGCTAAGTTTTCCAGCTGAACCTTGCATTCTTCTGCAAAACGTTTCACAACCTTTGTTGGCGGGTGTTTCTCAGTTTCCAAGACCACGATTGCCTTGTCAAAATTGTCTCTGTATCCGATTTCTTCATAGATTTTTAGGGGTTTCAACGCGAGTGCTCTTGCTGGTCCTGACCCAATCGCAAAGTAGTCTTCCTCTTTTATTTGCCAACCTGCGTACTGTGAACCTAGAGTGGCAATTACTGGATGATCTGTGTAAACGAAGATTGATGGAAGCTCCAGTTTCCCATATGTTCTATAGGTTATTTCTGCTTTTCCGCAGCCTCCCATGCAGATTTCCGTTATAGTTTTGCCAGCTTGAAAGCCGCCTTCAACCTTTATTCCAGCATCTACGATGGTTGTTCCTAAGCTTGTTTTTTCAATTTTCAATCCATAATAATCTGGTTTTTCAAGTAGTTTTTCTAGAAGTTTCCAGGCCAACTTGTTTATGCTTAACGCATTTGTCAAATGGTTTTCTCTCCAGCTTGTGTTTCATAGAAGTTTTTCATAATTGCTTAGGTGAGGATTTTTCTTTTTAAGAACATAAAGTTTGCCTTTGCCGTTTTCTGTAATATCTCCTAAGAAACGGTAGAATGGCCCTGCAGCCACCTCGTTTTCTTCGATTTTGACTTTCTTTTTGATTCCTTCGATCGTGAAGGTTGGCAGAACTGACTCTAAGAACCCACCTATGATTATTTTACCGCTTTTCATGCAGCCTCCAACCCTTCCATCACAATCTTTTTGAATGTAAATTGTTCCTCCATGCATTCTCAAACCAGCAAATTGGCCTGCATCGCCACAAATTTTGATTAAACCCTTTTTCATGCAAGCTCCTGCTTCGTTTCCAGTGTTTCCATGAACAACTATTTTTCCTCCGCGCATTCCTCTGCTGCTTCCACGATATGGTGCGCCCAGATAGTGGCTGGCGTTTCCATGAATTTTGATTGTTCCACCCTTCATCATTGAGCCAGCCCATTCTCCAACGTTTCCATGCACAATTATTTTTCCGTCTTCCATTTCTTCGCCCAGATGCATACCAACATCTCCGTGAATTACTATTTCTCCACCTGTCATGTATGTTCCTATCCTTCGAACTTTGCTTACGTCTCCACGGATTACTATGATTATCTTTTCTTGCTGTTCTTCTTTTCTGATTTCCTCAACCTTGAACAGTTCTCCAAGTTTTCCTTGCTTGTTTCCCTCCCAGATCTCAAGTTCCCCTATTTCTTCACGGTTTTTGCCTTGGAAAACGTCGGGGCTTATACATCCAGCTATTATTGGAAACCTGAATTCTTTTAGGGGATAAAGGCTTACCATTTTAAACATCTGCTTTCACGATTATTGGATGGGAAACTTCAAGGTAGTTTTCTGTTACGGGATAATTTTCACATTCAACTGTCCAGTATTCTCTAAACCTTCTTTTCATTTCCTCAGTTATTTCTACAGGGTTGGAGACTTGCACATCAAGCCACATGGTGGCTCCTTTAACATCTTTGTAGATTTGCCCGTTTCCAGCAACTATTTTTCCGCCTTTAATAGTGTAAGCAGCATTTTCAAATGCTCTTCTCAAGGTTCTATACTTTTTAGAAGGATTTGTTGTTTCCGGGTTTATGTTGTATATGGCTATATCCGCATCGGCGCCTACGCCTAAATGACCCTTGTGTCTAAGTCCCAGAGCCCTTGCTTGCCCCGCTCTTGTCATTATCGCAATCTCATAATAGCCCAATTCACGGTCTATTGATGGAAGAAGGCTTCTGCTTCTTGCTCGCCGATTAATCTTTTCCATAGTTACTTCTCTTGCCTTACTACTCATTAGCCAAGCTATGACTCTCGGATAAGAAGTGAATGGCCCCGCATTCGGGTGATCTGTTGTCATGAAAATCATCCAAGGATTTTGCACCAGTAGGGCGAGTTCGAGGCCTATTGACCATTGAATTGCGTGAACGAGGTTTTTGCGGCGGTAGCGGAAGGGTACAACTCCCCCGCTTGTTTCTGTTTCCACATCATGGTTTACCCACTTGTTTCCAGTAAGCCCGTAAAGTGTGTACTGAAATGGACCATCAGCCGTCATGGTTGTTGTATCCGTGAATATTACTTGACCCATGTCTAAGGTTACATGTGAATGGTTGTTTACATATTTCGCGATTTCCTCGACTCCAGACTTAAGAGTTCTCCAGTCTGAACCTTTATAAGCGGAGAATTGACAATGCGTTATATGAATTGTGGGTTTATCTCCGGAAGCTAAATCTTCAACGCATTTCATTGTATGTAAGGTTGTGAGATAGTTTCCAGGTTTTCCAAGATTATTTGTGTGGACATGAATTGTGTGGGGCATTTTTAGAAGCTTGTTGACTCTGCATAGTCCGCGAAGGATTTCACGGGGAGTTATGCCAAAATATGGAACTTGATCATCTATGCTGCTCAAATTACGTCCGGAACCCCAAGCTTCCAAGCCACCTGGATTAACGATTTTTATCGCGTAACCCTTGGTTGAGGTTATCATCCAAGCTACGTATCTAGCACATTCCTCAATTTCTCCGTTCTTCAAGTATTCCAGTACAAACCACCAGTCGCCCAGAAGCGGATAAGTTGCCTTATCAACCATTGGAGTGTCGTTCAATTCTTCATGAGTGTGCTTGGCCTCCAATGGTGCCATTGAAGGATTCATTACTGTAGTGTAGCCCATCTTGGCGTAGCGATAACCAGTTGTAAAAGTAGATGGGACAGAATACCCAACACCCGACCTTGTTTTCAGTGTTTTCCGTTCAAAATCCTTAAAGTGATCTTCAGGCCTCAGAAGCCTTCCAGTATTCACCTCAGAACCAGCAATGTGAGAGTGAATGTCTACTCCGCCCGGCATTACAATCATTCCAGATGCGTCGATTTTCTCCGCTCTGCTTTCTTTCACTTTTTCAACGATTTTTCTATCTCTAACGGCGATGTCCATTTTTTCGCCATTAACACCATTGATAGGGTCGTAGACGAAACCGTTTTTTATTAAAAGCTCCATTTACGCTGCCTCAGCAATGCTTTTCTTTTTTAGTTTTCTCACTTCTGAAAGAATTCTCCTTAGAATTTCCTCGTCTGAAGGCACCCCATTGGGTGGGTCAACAACTTTTCTTAGTGGAAGGGGCACATGGTCCATACGGTAGGCTGTTCCACCTACTTCTATCCCAACGAATGCTGAAGGAAAAACGACATCTGCCATCTGAGCAGTCGCACTCATGTGAGGATCTATGACAATCAACGGGTTCTTTACAAGATGTTCCACAATTTTCTTTGGAAAGTTTGCAGCAGGGTCTGAAGCAATTACCAGTGCTGCATCTGAATCCCTGCGCAGAAGGATATCAGTGACAGATGTTTCTCCAGGGTTATATTGTGGATAGCCAAGTGAGAAATCCACAGCATATGGATAGCCCGTCTGCCAAGTGAAAACAGTGTTCGCGCCTGTGACGTTGAAGTGTCCTCGCATAGGCATTATCGCGAATTTTGTATGTGTATTCAAATCGCGTACCAAGGAAAGTGCAGCATCAATGTTTCTAACCTTGCCTTTGCTCATTGTCAACCCAACGCCGAAAAACAAGATGCCAAAGTTGCACGCAATCATCAAATCTGCAAACTCTTCAAGTTGTCCGACCGGAATCCCAGCAACTTTGTCAATGTCGATTTCTCGGTTTCCAATTAGAGCTCTTAAAGTTTGGAGAAGCTCATAATCCTTGTTTGGTTCAACCTGTATAAAGAGGTCAGCTATTTCGGCGGATTTCGTCTTCCTCACGTCAACAACTACTAGTTTTCTCCCTTCTCTTAACATAGCGGGAGAAAGAACTCTGCTGAGCTGTTGCGAAACCGAATGCTTTTTCCTCAAGAAGGTTCTTCTAAGGGCGCTCTCAATTTTCTTCTTAGCTGTTGAAGCTTTAGTTTTTGTTATGTATCTTTTCCAAGAGCTTTTCTGGAATCTTCCTTCTGGAAATGCTGTGTATCTCTCAATGTGTCTTGGATGGGCGCTCCATGGATTGCTGCCCCAGTAAATGATGAGATCTGCTCTATGCCTGACCTGCCCCAGAGTACATGATGAAATCCCTATGTCTTGAATACCTAGAATTGAAGGCCCATGACAAACAACTGCTGTATTATCGATTACTCCTCCAATTTCCTCTGCTAATTCAAGGCCTGCACGCGTGGCTTCACAACTTGTTGAACTCCATCCATACAGTATTGGATAGTTTGCTTCAGTCAGAATTTCAGCAGCCCTCTTGACAGATTCTTCAAGTGACGTTTCAACGAGTTCCCCATTATTCCTTATCAGCGGTTTCAAAATTCTATGTTCACTGTTGTAGCGTAGAAATTTTGATTCACACATTGCGCATCCATTTTTAACCTTAGTAATCTTTCCATTTTCAATTGTAAGCTCTATATCATCGCACAAGCATCCGCAAACAGGACATGCTACTGCCTTAACAACTGACATGCTATCCATTCCCAAACTCCTTTTTAATAAGCTCTTTTAGATTTAGAATTCGCTTGTCTGGAGCCAACGTGACTTCAGCTGGAATCCACTTGAGACAAGGCATCCCGACACCATGGGTTTCCGGGTTGACCACAACGTTTGCCCACGGACCATAAGGAATGAAAATTACGCTCGGATGTGGGGTTCTTATGGATTTGAGGGCTTTGACGATCACAGAGCCATGATTTGTTGAAACTAGAATGTTAGTTTTCTTTTTTATGCCAAGCTTCCCTAGATCCTCAGGGTCCATGTAACAGACTGAAACGCTTTCCATGTATTCTTCAGAGAACTTTCCGTACTCCTTTGCTACTCCCTGTTCTATTGTTCGTCCTGTAAGCAATGTTACTGACAGTTTTGTCTTCTTATCCATATTTGTTTACCTCAGTTTTGCTGTTGGACACTTTTATCCAGTCTATCTTCTTGAATGGTAACGTATATCTTTTAGTTTTGTCTATGGCCTATATCCATTGAGAATGGCTAAAGCTAGAGCAGCTGCAATTATGTCTGCAGTCGTTCCAGGATTCAAGAAGTTGTTTGTCCTTCTGAGTTTACGATCAAGTTCACGGAGATTTGCCCTACCATTCAAAGTTTCAAACCCTCCGAGCTTCAGAATTTCCTTAGCTTTGGACGAAACCTCAAGAGCCTTTTCAAGGTTGGTTTTTCTGGCTATTAACGTATCTGGGTACACAGCCAAAACTTTCAGGAATGCATGAATTATGGCAGTGTTTAAGTTATCGGTTCGCTCGATTTGTTCCATTAGGAAAGGGTAGGCCACGTTGAAAGTTATTGGGTAATTGTTGATCCATTCTGAACAGATCGTATCATACTTCGAGGATTTTTGGAAGATTTGGAAGAGCGATATTCCTTCGTCAAGTATCCTTTTCTCTGAGTCTGGGTCGTTGATGTCAAGTTCTGAAACCTTCCCGAGTCCACCGGGGTTAGCTGTTCGTATAGCCTCGTAGACGTTAACTGCATCTTCAGATGTGGTTGATTCTACAACAAGCTTCACGTTTTTCCTAAGCTTCGAGACTTCAAAGATTTTTTCTTTAGCATGGGTCATTCCAGCCGCAACTGCGATAGGTGAAAGCAGAATTGCCGTTCCAAGTAACGTGTTGCCACCACTTTGCCAAGCATTAACATTCATCATGCTGTTCTTTATGATCCACCCAAGCTCAACAGCGCTAACGTGAATTTCTCCTCGGGAAACCAAAATTCCCCGTTCTGCTGCATGCTCAAATGATGATGCTATGGCAACTGCGGAAGCAAGAAAATGTTCATAGCGTGTGCCTTTGAAGCTTGCTGTTCTGTTCACATTTCCAGGTTTTTCAGCACTAGCCTCTAACAAAATAGCCAACTCGAGACATTTTGAAATGTGCTGAGCCTTTTCAGAGGAATCTAATTGCAAGGATATCCCTATTATACACTGCTGTGGAAAGTTTTATTAGCATTGTGTAAAACACTACACAAGTATTACATTAATTACACAGGTGCAGCTGATGTTCAGTTCGAAACTTACCTCAAAGAATGTAGCATTTCTAGCTATTTTCATAGCGTTATCAGTAATAATAATTAAATTTGTTCCAGGAATACCAATAGTGGGAGTTTCTGGTTCCGAAATCAAATTTGATGCTGCAATTGCACCTATCTACGGAATGATAATAGGACCATATCTTGGCTTCTTAGCCGCCTTAATAGCAGGGTTTTTAACCTCCGGTAGTCCCTTTAGCTTTCTCACATCTTTTGCCCCTGCTGTTTCGGCGATGATTGCAGGTTTTCTTACATCTGAAAGAGTAACAGAAAGAACTAAAATTCCCGGCTGGATTGCCGCAGCCGTGATCCTAGGTGCGTTAATCGCTGGGTGGTATATGACATGGGTTGGAATGCAAGCTCCGCTGTACCCGATTTTACATCTTGCTGGGTTTTTCGCCATCTTAATTACAAGAAAATGGACTGCTAAGTCTTTAAATGAGATAGGATTAAAAAAAGAAGGATGGCAATTCAAGTCAAGCCACATACTTCTGGCAATAGTCTTGATGGCTTGTGCCTACATGTTCTCTAAGCCTTACATAAACGAAGAAATATGGATACTGCCCTACCTTTCGATTCCCCTATACATAGTTGCAGCGATTTTCATACTGTATGGAATCTTCGGTGCAGGAAAGTTTTCATTCGTTTCTTCTGTTTTCTTGGCGAGTTACTGCGGTATTATAGCGGATCACATGCTTGGAAACCTAATTTTCATTGGAGTCATTAACGTGTTCTTTCCATTGACGGTCATTCAAAGTATCTTTTTGGAACCTCTAGGGCTCCCTGATGTTCCTTCCCTATTCATGTACATGATTCCAGTATCAGCTGCTGAAAGATTACTCATGACAACTATTGCAACGATATTTGGAGTTGGCTTATTAGGGGCTTTGTACAGAGCAGGGTTTCTATCAAGAAAGCGTAAATAGTTTTAGTGCGCACAGATGTTGATATTATGTCATTCAAATTACGAGAAGGAGACTTCATAGAAACTTTTGAAGGTTTAATATTTGATGTGAAAGGTCTGATTCATCCTCCAAATCGGACAATTGCGTTCATCCGCTATTTTCCGGAAGAAAAAGGGGAAAGAGAAAGGAAGGACAAACGTTACAGCAAGGTTTACTCCCTTTCAAAGCGCTACGCACTATTGAAGATGAGATTTCCTCAATTTCTTGCTTACAATCCTATTTTTGATGAAACACTATGCGAAGTTCCTATTGACAGAGTTAAGAATCATTACAAGCCTGCTGAGAAACTTCGAGAACTTCGCGGTTCTAATAGCCTAGATATGCTTGAAAGCAAAGCGTTACAGTTGGCTAAACTATTGAAAGAGACCGCAAACATTCCATGGAACGCGATTGGCATTTCTGGCTCGATTATGGTGGGGCTTCATAAGCCCAGTTCTGATATCGACGCGATTGTTTATGGCTCGGATAACTGCAGAAAAGTTTACTCTGCCTTGAGGAATCTTTTATCTAAAAAGGAGGGGCTCTTCAAGCCTTACACTCAGAGGGGTTTAAAAAATCTGTTCGATTTCCGTATAAAAGACACTATAATTAGCTACGAAGAATTTGTTCGAAGTGAATCTGGAAAAGTATTGCAAGGAAAATTCTTGCAGACGGACTATTTCATTCGTTTTGTGAAAGATTGGAGCGAAATTGCGGAGAAGTATGGAGATGTTCAGTACGTGAACGTTGGACACGTGAGAATCAAAGCTACAGTTGTGAACGATTCAGAATCAATTTTCACACCATGCGTTTATAAGATCATTGATGTACGAGTTCTTGAAGGCCCGCAAATAACACCAATAGAAGAGATCGCATCTTTTCGTGGTAGATTCTGTGAGCAAGCCAGAAGTGGCGAAGTAATCCTCGCACGAGGAAAAGCTGAGCGTGTTATGGACAATAGACAAGATCGTCAATATTTTAGACTCTTGTTGGGGAACAAATCGTCCGATTATTTCATCACTGTTACTGAGCCTTGAAGTGGCCAAATGTACTCATCCTCGATCATGCTTGTTCCAACAACAACCTGAAAGAAAGTTTCGCCTGTTTTAACATTTTCAACTCGTTCAAGCATTCCGGAAACCTCAACTCTGCTTCCTCGTTTAGCAACGTTCCGATAGCATCCAATCATGGAGACCACGAGCTTCGGAACCTCGTCTTTAGGAATCATTGAAGCTGAATGAATTGGTTCGTAGTTTTCGATCGTGTAGATTGCTGGCCGAAACATGGCTTCACTGTCATCCCTAATTGTGCACTGAAACTTGACATGATTAACCGGCAGATACCTATGCGTTCCATACTTGGAATTGACCTCTTCGGGCTTACGAGCTGCGCTATACATAAAAATCTTGTTTGAATAACGTCCTTTGTAAAGTCTCGCTGCATCAAGTCGATTGTTGACTACATAAGCGATTGTATCTTCTTTAACTATCTTGTCTATCGTTTTCTCTAGTTTGCGGAAGTTCTGCTTACCATACACAACAAGATCTATATCGGATTCAGCGGTGTGCATGTTTAAGGGAATGGAGCCATGAATACCAAAATCTTCTTCAGCAACGTCTGATTCACTAGACAGCAACTCGATGAGATCTAAGGTTGTTCTTTGTAAATGATCTTTATTTGTTATTTTTTTCAACGAACTGAGGCATTCCTTTGGAGCATAAACTCTTTTGATAGAATCTAATGACGTGCTTATTACTTCTTTTCCTCTGAATGGACAGAAGTAAACGTAGTGTGGAAAATTGTTTCGAAAGGTTTCTAGAAGACTCAGGTAATTCTTTGCCGTATAAAGTTTTTCAGCTCGGAGAAGCTCCAACCCGCTATAGTTCCACTTCCTTTCTAAAAACCTGACATGAAATAGATTCTTGAATTGTGATGGGATATATTTCAAGAAGGAGAAAACTCGGTTGGTTGGATGTTCGTACCCGAAAACATTGAAGATAAAGTCGTCTTTAGTTATGAATGTGTTTCCATCTGTTAGAACCAGATTTTTAGAAACACCCATTTCGAAGCACCTTAATAAAAACCCTAATTGAAATATTAAAGACTGCTGCTTATGACAGCATAATATTTAATATCGTGAGGAAAAGTATTTTTAAGTTAGTGAGTTGAAGTGAATTTACATCCATATGTAGTGTTTCTTCCAACAGAACAAAAAATCAAGATATTAGGCGCGATTTTCGGTTCCAAGTCAGCTGTCGATGTTTTGAAATTTTCACTCCACCAAGGTATTTCAAAAAAAATTTACCAGAAAGATCTTATGAAAGAACTACCCTTTTCGAACAAAACGATTATTGGAAACTTGAAGTCTTTGACCAAGCTTGATATCTTAAGAGAAAATATGGAGAAAATGGAAAAAGAGGGTCGCATTGTATGGGTTAAAGCTTATCAACTTTCAGACATGGGTAAATGGTTTGCTTTACTGCTTGCTGAAGAAAAGGATTTGTCTCAAAGAGAGAAAATAGAAATACTGCAAAATGTTTTTAGAACGTATATAAGATGGGTAAGAGATTTATCAGAAAAACTGCATGCAGAAAACAAAATGTTGGAAGATATTTTCATGGAAGAAATGAAGTAGGCAAAGGTGAGAATGATTGAAAACAACCGTCATTGCAGTTGTTGGAACCAAGAACTCTGGAAAAACAACAGTAATAGAAATTCTGACGAAGGAGCTGGTAAAAAGAGGATACAGACTTGCGGTGGCAAAGCACATTCCTGAACCAAACTTCACAATAAACACGGAAGGAAAGGACACTTGGAGGTTTGCTGAAGCTGGGGCCGAAACAATTGTCAGCGTGGCATCCGATGAAATAGTCACTGTAGAAAAGACAGATACAAGAAGATTTTCGTTAGAAGCTATTTTGCAGAGATGTAAAAGTGTTGATTTAGTTTTCTTAGAGGGCTTTAAGAAACTTGTGGGCGGAAAATACGATGTGCCTAAAATTGTAACGATAAAATCTTCTGAAGAAGCCGTTGAAGCCTCAAAAACTTTTGAACCTATTTTGGCTTTTGCAGGTCTTCACTC
Source organism: Candidatus Bathyarchaeota archaeon (assembly GCA_004376975.1). The sequence goes on along the minus strand of SOJA01000099.1, from coordinate 6,801 downwards.
GGTAGAGATGCTAAACCTAAATATTCCTTATATAAATGTGTTAGAAGGTAAAGATGAAATTGTGAATATGGTGGAGGAAAATGTCAGAAAATGATTTAAAGCTGATAGTGAAGATTAATGGAAGAAAAGTGCTCATGCATCCTTTCGTTCAGAGAATAATAAGGAAAACAGTTTTGGCTATGCTCTCAACGTTAAAGGGTGTTGAGATCAAAGGTGATGAAACTGTCGAAATTGAAGTCGAAGGAGCCACCTGATTTCGCTTTCGCGGTTGAACTATGGGATTTGGAGATCCTATCTAAAGGGGGAGAAGGGAGAAAGAAGAGAGTTCTTCAAAAACGAAGTAGGATTCTCTAAACCTTTCCACTCTTGGCGGCTCAATAAGACTTGCAGCTTCACCTCCTCTACAAAGCTTTAAAGGCGTCGAACCATCTATTGTATGAAGCTACCATGTTAAGGGAAACACTTGGTTTCCTATCTTCAAGTATTCGTCTGAAGTCGTTCATCCTCATCAATCTTGGCTTAGCCAGCTTATTAGCTGCTTGACCTGACTCGAAGAAATCACCTATAACCTTCAGATGGGCCGATTGACACACATCTTTTATGTCACTTCCAGAAAAACCTTCAGATAGCCTAGCTAACTCGTGTAGATCGATGTCTGGAGCTAACTGCAGACTGCGTACGTAGAGTTTAAACATCATTAAGCGAGCGTGGTGATCGGGAAGTGGAACCAAAATCCTTTTTTGGTATCTCCTTATGAAGGGCCAATCTAGGTCCCACGGCTTGTTTGTTGCTCCAATGATGTAAACGTGTAAATTTTTGCCTTTGTCTATGATTCCGTCCATTTCTTTCAGGAATTGGTTTCGAACGCGAACTTCTCCGCCAACTTCGTTCGAATGTTTTCCCATGAGAGAATCCAGCTCGTCTATGAAAAGTATGGCGGGTTTTCCTTCCATGGCTGATTTTCTCGCTGAATTGCAGAGTCTCGCAACATTTTGTTCAGCTTCACCCAACCATTTAGACATTATTGATGCGGCATCAACAGACATGAAAGCAGCATCTATTTCCGTTGCCACTGCTGCTGCCAACAACGTTTTTCCACAACCTGGCGGACCAAACAGAAGAATCCCTCGAGGCCATCCCAAGGGGAACAGGTCTGGCCTCTGAACTGGATAAACTATGGCTTCTTTTATCGCCCGTTTTGCATGTTCAAGCCCAACAACTGAATCCCACTTCACGTTCGGTTTTTCCTTAACTATAAGCTCGTCATAACTAGCTTTTTCAGCCTCGGTGGGTTTTGCACTTTCAACCCTATTTCCGGCTCTTGGTTGCGATTCAATAGGTGTTGCAGTTCCCTGCAATGCTTTTATTCTTTCTTGGTAGGCTATTGCTCTCTGTATATAGACCTTATTCAAGTTGTAATCTGGATACAAGTGAACCAGCTTCAGAAGGGTTTCTATGGCTTTTTGGTACATTGTGATTGCCATACCTCTTGAATTCTGCTTGTCTAAGCGGACGGCTTCCAAAGCACAGTTAGTTGCGGATTTTTCCAGTTCCTGTGGAGCACCCATAAGCTTTTCACCTAGTTTCGGTTTCAATTTTTATTTTGCCTTTAGCCCCTAAATTCTGAAGAGCATTCTCAATGTCAGTATATGAAGCATTCAATTTCAAGGAGCATTGCATCAAATCAACTTCTCCTTTACTTTTCTTAACGTATTCCAAAAGAACATCCTCCAGTGAAGGTGTTTCAACTTTCAGCGAAAATTCCTGTAACTCCGATTCCTTAAAAGAAAAGAGATCTTGGGAAGATACAACTGTTTCAACAGTTTTTTGACTCACCGTCTGTGAACAGGCTGTCGCCAATGCAACCATCTGCTTAACAGGTACTTCCATGGGGGTTTCTAGGGCGGCGGGGGGTTCAGGAAGTTCTTCAGCTACTTTTTGTTCCAAGAAGCTCGAGACTTCTTTCAGTATTTCTTTTCCTTCTAGCGTCATTCTGTTTACTGGAATTGCTGACGGGTCCAATGTTATTCTTGTTGAGTAAAGCGTTTCGTTTATTGCGTTATTAACTCTGTTTAGTTCAGATGAAACACTAGGCAAAACTTCAAAAAGCTGTTTTGAAACTTTTTGGAGCATTTTTAATGCTGGTTTTAGGTTGATGATTATGTCGCTTAGTTCCCTTATTGTTTCAAGTCTGATAATCACTCGCTCGATTGCTAATTCCACATGGTAAAGGAACTTTATCAGTTTCTTAATTTCTGCTATTTCGTTTGCACATATCGTTGCTCTGTCTTTATTGTGATTTTTTAGCGCGCGGATGCATGTTTTAAACAGAGCTTCATCTCTTTTCTTGAGTCTGAAGGACACTTGTTTGAGTTTATATTGCTGGGCTCTTAGTTTGCGCATTGATTTACCAGTTAATTCCTGTATTGGTGGAGGGTTTTTTTGGAAAAAGTTTCTGATTTTGACTCCCTCCGCCCGCTGTGCGTTAGTCTATGCGCTGGACTTACCTACTTCTTTCACGTAGACTACTACAGGTGGTTCTGGAAGGCTCGGTGACTGGGGTTGAGGAGTAGGAATCTCTTCTTGGGTGCTCGATTCTTCTGGTGACTCTTCTGTAGCTTCTTGCTCTTCTTCTGGTGACTCTTCTGTAGCTTCTTGCTCTATCTGGGACGATGTTTCTCCAAGAAGGATGTTTGAAAGCTTGGTCTTTATAGTTTCCAGGTTGCTTTTCTTCATGTTAGTGCTTTTTAGGCATTCTTGTATTATTGTGAAAGCTTCTTGGTAGGATTGGTCGTCGATTTTTCCTATCTCATGCTCAATTTCAAGATGGACTAGAGCATAGTTTAAATCCTTAATCTCTTGATAACACCTAGTAGTTTCCTTGTCGATTTCTTCTGGTAAAGCTCTAGCTTCACTTTTCAGCTGGTTCAAGACACCTTCAAAACTTCTATGCATATCATCATGTAATTCAGGTGAAATCTTGTTTTTTTCTACAAGCCTTTTTAGAGCTTGGTCTTTGCGCCATATCAATGGAATTTGATCACAGAAGGTTGCGGCTTTCATCTTTAAAGCGGACTGAAAAATTACTTCTGAACCTTCAACTTTTAGGCTTTCTGCAGGGTATTTTGTAAGCTTGCCGTCTCCCTGTTTAATGTAGGCGAAATCAACTCTACCGTATGGGTTCACAGCGAAAGATGTAATTCTTCCGATTGTACCTCCGTATTCATCTTTTACTTGCTTTCCGATCGATATAAAAAGGTTGGATTCTTGTGTCATAATTGCAGTCTCCTATGTGATTGAATTTAGGATGTTCCAGTAGGGGATTGCTCGCCTAGCGATACAGAAGGGATTCCTGCTGGCAGTTCTGGAAATTTCTCTTTAATTTTCTGTTCTGCAATGGCCGAGGCTTCAGCCATAATTTTCTGAGCATCTTCATTTGCGGTTTCAAAGTTCACTGAGAAACCTGAATTTTGTCCGGCTTCCATTATTATTCCGCTTAGCAAGTCACCTATCTGCCCCAACTCTCGGTCAGCTTCTGGAAAAACGTTTGCCATTCCTGTTTTAACTGCTCTCAGAACGTTTACAGCTGGACCAAGTGTCGAAACTACATCTCCAAGTTCTGAAACTGTTCGCAGCCTCAACACAATTTGTTCAAGGGCAAGTCTTCCATGCATAATCATTTTTTCCATTTTTCTAATCTCAGCTAATTCACTAGCGAAAACGTTTGCCCGTGCCATGTCGTGCTTTGTGTAAGCATCCACAATTCTTGCGAAAATAGATTTATCTCTCTTGCTGAACCTATCACTGGCCTGATCTAGTTTCTGTATTTGCATGTCTAGCCGCCTAACAGCCATGTTAAGCCTTGGCTTTAATGGACCTGGGGGTTTTACGGCACTCTTAATGCGTTCTGTTAACGGCTGGCCACTTCTTCCATCTTCCCATCCTTTAGCAAATTTTTCTGACAAATTAATACCTCTGAACATGAAAATATGCATAAACAAATCTTATACATTGTTAACATGCCTAAAACATATACGGATATATGCAGAGCTATATAGGCTTCCACAAACCGCTTTGAGCTTTAATTCTATAGTGAAAAGAAGTACTTGCTGCTTTCACTAAAATAGACAAAAACATGTAAGTTAGACTAAAAAGGGGCTTAGAATCCTAATGTAACCAAAGGTGAAAAAATTGGGTGAAAGAATGAAGATTTTTGGGATAGTAGCGCTCTTAGGATTCATGGCAGGAGTCATAGCCCAACTAACAGTCGACCACGTGATTCCTGCACTGCTTACAATACTGCCTGAACTGGCTCAAATAAAGTTCCTGGCTTCAGGATTTGCCGGCGCCTGTCTAACACTCGTCATGGTAAGCGTTTGGGCCCACATCACTGGTCCATCAAATCCATAACAAACATCCCTACACACCTCTTTTATTTTTGTGTTCTTAGTTGGAACTCTGTCATCTAAAACAGATTGTACTTTGGACTCAGCAGCGGAAAAAACAATCATCCACTTTTGGTCAGTGTACCTCGATTACCTCATCGTCCGAATTCTTAGTTAGATATACCAAGTTATTTATGTTTTCAGGAGTCTTTACTCATCGATTTCAGTGACAAATTCAAGTCTTACATCCATCTACATGTTTTATCTGCGCGCGCGTATTGTACTCTAGCACTTTATAAAAAATCCTGCTTCCTTCTGAATCATGCGTTTTCACGTTTCCATAACGTGTGAAAACAGGGAAGGCTAGGTAGATTATTTCTTGTTTAGATGGTTAGACGTGTTAAAGGTTGAATAGCACTATGTGCTGTAGGAGACGCAATTAGCGTACTAAAAGACTTATTAATGATTTTTGAACGATTCATTCTTCAAAAAAAGGGAACTTAATTGGCTGGTGGAAATGAGAAAAAAAGACTGCTGGCGATCCTTGGGAGTGCACATTCACTTAATCATTCATTGTTCGTGATTGCGCCACCGCTTTTAACAATGATCATGAGTGATTTAGGGGTTTCAAATTTTGTTATGGGCACCGTTGGCACAATAACGTCCTTCATTTATGGTGCAGGTTCACTTATTGGTGGTCCCTTGGGTGATAGAATCGGAGAAACAAAAACAATAACGCTGTTTCTAGCCTTCGCAGGAATATCCACATTCGTTATGTTTTTTGCAACCAACATTTTCATATATGCCTTAGCATCAGGTTTGATTGCTGTTTGGGCAAGTTTTTATCATCCAACTGCAAATTCGCTAATATCCAAAGCTTTCGGCAGTGGCACAGCTGAAGCGATGGGACTGCATGGTATGGGCGGAACATTAGGCGTGATGCTGACACCAATAATAGCATGGTTCATCGGCACACATTTTGGATGGCAATTTGCCTTCGTATTCTTTGGAATACTTTGCATAATCCTAGCAGTATTACTCATTGGAAACTTGAAAAGAACTGGAAACAAAAAAGTTTCACATATCAGATTTCGTGAGGTTTTTAAAATCCCGGAGCTGCGGATAATCTTAGTTTTCAACATAGCAATAGGGTTGTTTATGAAGGGAGTTGAATATTTCTTCCCAACCTATCTTAAAGGTGTCAAGGGATTCGATCCAATGTGGGCTTCGATAGCTTACACTTTGATTTTGGCTTCTGGTGTTCCAGCTCAGTGGTTTGGAGGAAAAACCGCTGATTTATTCGGTTCTAGAAAAGTTTTGATAGCAACTTCACTTGGCGTAGTGTTAAGCTTGTTCATACTCCAGTTCTCACCAATTTCTTTGCTTGGAGTCGCCCTATTTATATTCCTTTACGGAATAAGTTTTTATGCCCACCAGCCAGCATTGAACTCGCTTACCGGTTTATTAAGTCCAGAAGGTTCACGGGGAACTGTTTATGGTATACTTTTCTTCACATCCTTCGGAATTGGCTCAATCTCTCAATCAATTGCAGGCTATTGCGCAGACAATTACGGCTTAGAATCAGCTTTCTATCTGCTAACAATCTTCGCTTTAGCGGCACTAGTTATCTCCTTAATTCTTCCAGATAGAAGAGAGATCAAGACTAGATAATGATTTCTCAAAAACCTGTATGTTGCTGAACTGGAGCTCACGTATCTGAAAGGTTAGAGAAAAACTTTAAGGAATCTTCATCATGGTGCCAATTGGTGTTTGGTAAAGACGATTCCAGACTGTAGAAGACAAGATTCTTTAAGTAAAAATGGTTAATCACCTCTCCTTGAGTGAAGAAGCGAAAAAGCTCTCTATTGAAAAAATCTTTTTGCCACAAAACTTTAGAACGCAGTGCATAATGGAAGTTAGATGAGTCCCTTTCTTTTCAGCATTTTTTCTAGTATCGGCCGCATTTTCGCATTTTCGACTTCAATTCTGTTCTTGCCTAAGGTATGCATCTGTTCTGTCATTTCATTAACAACTTCTGCGAACTTTATTCCTTCGGCAGCGGAAATGTATTCTACTCGGAATCTTTCTGAGCTTAATCCAAGTTTCTGCAGCATTGGTGCTAATGCGTCCATTCTGGTTTTCATCTTGTAGTTTCCACTGATATAGTGGCAGTCATAAGGTAGGTGGCATGCACCGATGAGAACCATACCTGCCCCAAGTCTGAAAGCTTCAAGAATGAAGTCTCTATCAACCCTTCCTGAACACATGACTCTTATGGTTCTTATTGTCGGTGGATATTCAAATCTACTTGTGCCCGCTAGATCCGCCCCCGCATAGCTGCACCAGTTGCAGAGGAAAGATAAAATCTTGTCCTCAGGATTTGTTTCGAGGGCTGCTCTTATTTGGGCGAATATTT
>SOJA01000012.1 GCA_004376975.1 Candidatus Bathyarchaeota archaeon | reverse complement strand
TTACTATAAACCTTTAACTGAGCGGAAACTTGTATCAGTTGTGTCGTTGCTTGTTACATTTTCGACTTTCATAGCAGTTTTTGTGTGGTTTATATAGTAAAAAGAATCTTGATAACAGGCGCTGGCGGCCCAGCTGGCGTAACCTTCACGCATTCGTTGAAGTATTAGTAGTGAAAGTTTTACGGCTATGCTGATCTTGTGGCGATGCCCTAGAACTGTAAAGTTAAATAAATGAGAAAACTATGAGAAAAAAGGAGCGGACAAAATGAAATGAGAATTTGGTATGACGCGTGCACAGGCAAACATGTGCGATATGGACATGCGATTGCTCAACGTCTCAGAAAACTTGGACATCACATGGTTTTAACAACTAGGGAACATCCTGATACTATAAACGTTATGAAGACATTGGGTGAACGGTTCGAAATCATTGGAAAATACGATCCCACGTCGCTCGTTTCAAGATTTAGAGCAAGTATAGAAAGAGAGCTTCGATTCTATGAAATGTTCAAAGACGATAAACCACATGTTGCTATATCCCACGGATCAGTAGAACTCTGTCGAACCGCGTTCGGGCTTGGTGTGCAAATCATTTGCACAGGAGATACAACTTACACAAAAGCTAACTGGCTAATTGTTCCCCTGGCGGACACATTAATAATCTCGAAGGCGATTCCAAAGAGGCTTTATCAAAGGTACGGGGCAAGAAACATAGTCCAATTTGATGGTGTCGATGAGGTTGCTTGGGTCCACCCTCTTAAACGAGAAGAAGGTGAAAAGTATGAACATCCATTAATCGTAGTGAGGCAGAGTGAGTTTAAAGCCTCATACATGAAAGGAACAGATGTGACAGTAGACATTGCAAAGAAGCTGACTTCACTCGGAAATGTGGTTTTTCTTCCAAGATATAAAAAAGAAAAGATTGAAGGGCTAACAGTTCCAGAGGGATTCGTAGATTCTCTCTCGCTAGTTAAAGAGGCTGACTTGGTTATAGGTGTAGGAGGAACGATAGCAAGGGAAGCCGCACTTCAAGGAACGCCAAGTATAGTCGTTCCAATATTGGGGTGGGCACATGTTAATGATTATGTTTCTAGAAAAGGATTCCCACTGTTTAAGGTTGAACCACCGGACATCTTGAAGTATGCAAAGAAGCATCTAGGAAGACATGTAGACACAAGTGAAATGCTTGCAGAGCTGGAAAACCCTGTTGACGTGATTGAAACTCTCATAGAAGAAAAAGCCTACAAAAATGATAAAAACTAGAAACTATAAAAACAACGAAATTAAGTGACTAGAATATAGAAAACTTTCGAAAGAATGAAGGAGATTACATGACGATAAATGAAAATGTTAGTTTGGGCAAAAGTGTAAAGATAGGACAGAACAGCATTATTGAAGAGAACGCGACAATAGGCGATGACGTTGTCATATTCCCCAATGTCTACATAGGCAAAAATACAAAGATAGGCGACGGAAGCATCATACAGTACGGCGCTTTCATAGAACATAATTGCAGCATAGGAAAACATTGCAGGATAGGTACTAACACGGTATTGAGGAGGGAAACCAACATTGGCGATCACTCTATATTTGGATCATTGAGTGCCAGTGAAGGAAAAAACTGGATTGGTAACAATGTCTTGATACACAGCCAATGTCACTTGACTTCAGGAATAATCGTCGAGGACTGGGTGTTTATTGCTCCTCTGTTTGTTGGTGCTAATGACCCAAAAATGTTACATGGGAGAAGGCATGTAGAGAGATTCGTGCCTAAAGGTCCCCATATCAAATTTGGTAGCGGGATAGCTGTGAACGTTACCCTTCTTCCTGGAGTAGTTATAGGTAGAGAGTGTATAATAGGGGCATCTAGCCTTGTAAGTAAAGATGTGCCTGATTTTTCTATAGCTTTTGGCATACCTGCTAGAGTCGTAAAAGGTGTGGACGAGAAATGGAAACTTCCAGAAGAACGGTATCAAGAATTCAGAAAAAGAGTTAGTGAGGAAGACTTGGTGAAGTTTATAGATAGACTTCTTAGCGATTATAAATGATTATATGATTCTAGTTTGTAGAATTTGGCTGAGAGGATTGTTATTGGTTAAACCTATTATTCTGGTTGTTGGTTTGGGCGAAGTGGGGCGCTCTCTGTTTGAGTTGTTGAAGGAAAGCGAGAAGTTTGAGGTTTATGGTTTGGATGCAGATGAGAAAAAGATGCAAGATTTTCAGCAAGGTGATTTGCCCAAAGATGTAGATGTCTTGCACATTTGTTACGGCTGCCACGACCAAGAGGAATTTATCAAGATAACAGGAGACTATTCGAGGCAGTTTAGGCCCAAATTGACGATTATTAATAGTACTGTTCCACCCGGGACTACAAAGAAGGTGCATACACTTTTAGGAGGTCACATAGTGCATTCTCCTGTTCGTGGAATGCATAAGAGCAGGGAGAGCATGAAGCGATATTTGTCGTTTCTGACAAAATATATTGGTGGGGTGGATGGCGAATCCTCGAGGTTGGCGCGTAAACATTTTGAGGGTTTGAGGTTGAAGACTAGGGTTTTGAAGAGCCCAATGGAGACGGAGTTAGCCAAACTTTTTGAGACTACTTATAGGGCTTGGATGATTGTATGTTTCCAGGAGATGCATAGGATTAGTAGGCATTTTGGAGCTGATTTTGATGAAGTGGTAGATTTTTTGGAGGATACCCACCGTGTGAGGTTTGATAGGCCAATAATGTTTCCAGACGTGATTGGGGGACACTGCTTGATTCCAAATGCGGAGTTGCT
>SOJA01000111.1 GCA_004376975.1 Candidatus Bathyarchaeota archaeon | reverse complement strand
TAGTTCTTTTGGTTCAGCTATAACTTCTCTGCATTTCTTACATTTTAAGACTTCTAATGGTTCGTACATTTGCGCGCGCTGAACGAATCATCTATTCTAAATGGTTATTCCGAAGGCTTCTGCGAACTTCTCAACTTTCATAAATTCCATCAGAAACTTTCTTCCCTTATCCGTCAGCTTGTAGATTACAACGTCTTCTTGTTTTTCTTCTTTCACAAGTCCTAGTTCAATGAGTTGACCCAAATGTTTCATTAAACGGTCATGCGAGAGGTTTGCTCCATAAAGAATGCGGGTGGGTCTTGATTTTCCACCTTTCTTCATAATGGAAGTTAATATGTCAACGTAAATACGGGCTTTTGAGCGGTATTCTTTGTGTTCTCTAGGCATGTGCCTTGCTCACCTTAGCCAACATAGCTAATAAACAAAGAAAACCGGCAAGTTGAGTTACTTGTCCAAGGAACAACAGTGTTTCTTGCAGGATCATGAACAAGAAAAGCAGATGACTTAGAAGCATGAATCCGAAGCCGAAGAAAACGAGTGCTGATTCACTGGTTTTTTTGAGAAGCCAATTAATGAAAGAGTGCACGGCTATGAATCCAAGCATTGCTATGGCAATTAACTCGAGGGATGGATTGAAGAACAGCCTGTATATTGGGAAAAAAGCTGTGGAGATCATGCCTAGCTCTAGGCTTCGTTTCCCGAAAGTTTTGGCTTGCAATATGTAAGTGGCTGTAAAGAGACTGTAGGCTATAAGCTGGGTTAAGGTGTAAATCAACCCTGCCAAGTTGATAAGACTTCTTATGTTAGGCGTAGGTTCCAAGGTTTTCAGTAGTGTGACGAAGTATGTTGCACTAACAACTCGTAGAAAAGTGCCGACCCCGAGAACTATGAAGCCTAAATAGAGGAGAAAGAGTTCTTTAATTGCGAATTTCTTGTAGCCTTTCAAAGCATAGTATCCGACGAGGAGACTTATGAAGGAACTTACGAACTCCATCAAGAACGTTATCAACCGCAAATCCAAGCTGATCCACCTATAAAAGAACTAAGCAACCACTTTCTTGTAGGTTGTGTATGAATCATCCATTTAAATTTTCTTAAAAATCTCCTAGAGAAACCTCTGGCTCAATGTGATCACATCTTGTTTGCGCAAAGCAAATCTATTACTTTCATGTAACAATGGAAGGTGAGGTCAAAAAGATTGGAGGTTAAACTTCTTCGTTACACAGCGGACGCTGAACTTCTATGTGGAACTGCAGCCTTAACATCAACGAAAAGTGGGAGTCCCTCAGAAATCTTGGAGAAAACGGATCAGGCGACAGCTAGCCGAATAATTAGGCGTGTGACTGGTTATGGTCATGTTTCAGTGATTGAACATGCATCCTTTACCTTTAGCATAGAAGGTGTGTCCAGAGCCATGACTCATCAACTTGTCAGGCATCGTATTGCATCGTTTACGCAGCAAAGCCAACGCTATGTCACCTACGATACACTTGAGAAATATGTGACACCACCTAGCATATTAAGGGAAGCGGAGGCAAGGAAAACGTTTGATGAAGCATTAGAGAGGGTTTCTGAAACCTACAAGAATCTTCTGAATTTAGGGATTCCAAAAGAGGATGCACGGTTTATTCTTCCAAACGCCGCCAAAACAAATATAATCGTAACAATGAATGCTCGTGAACTTCGTCACTTCTTCAATTTACGGTGTTGCATTCGTGCCCAGTGGGAGATAAGAGAGGTTGCCACTGAAATGCTTAAGCAAGTCAAAGAAGTTGCACCTGCCCTTTTTGAAGATGCTGGTCCCTCATGTGTGAGTTTAGGCTACTGTCCTGAAAGAAAGATGAAACCGTCAGAATGCAATATTCAAGAGATAAAGAAGCTGTTTCGAAACCTTTAGACTTCATATTTTGGCAAAATTAGTGCGGTGTGAATAATTAAATACAAGGCTTTGGCTATCGCGACCAGATATTGGAGGCCAGGCGAAAATTACTTAGAGAAAATAATCAAAGGTGTTAAGGGAAGGATATTGGATGGGGATTTTATAGTTGTATCGGAAAAAGCGATTTCAACAGCCATGAGTAATATTGTGGATGAAGAACTGATTGAACCGAACCAATGTGCGAAGTTAATTGCCAAGTATTGGATGCGAATAGTCTGGGGATACGTCCTAGGACCATTATGTCATTATCAGGAAAGACCGCTTCGATGTCTTCGTGAATATCCATTGGAGATGGGAAGCCGACATAAACAGGTTGCCTTACAGCAAGCTGGCTTTTTGCAGGCTTTAATGTTTGGTTCTGAAGGCGGGATTGACGGAAGCAATCTAGCCTACGCTTATGTAAGTTTACCATTGAACAATGCAGAGGAAGTAGCGGAAAAAATACGTAAGCAGATAAGACTAAAACTTGGAAAGATAGTTTCTGTTATGATTGTTGATACAGACAAGACTTATTCGTTCTGTGGTTTTCATTTCACACCAAGACCGAAGCCTATGAAAGGTATTCATTGTTTCGGCGGCGTCATAACCTATGTGGTTGGTCGCGTGCTTAAGCTTAGGAAACGTCCGACGCCCATCGCTTTTGTTGGATGTAAAATAAGTGTTGAAGAGGCCTTGAAGATTAGTGACATTGCAGATCGTGTCAGAGGACATGGTGCTGGAAAAACCGTGTGGGGCATGGCTGAGAAGTTCAAGGTGGAGTTAGCAGGTGTGAGTTGGGAGATGCTGGAAACAGTGAAACATAAACCAATAGTTCTCATTCGTGCGCGCACGTATAGTAAAAGTTGAGCATGTAATATGTAATAGTATAAAAAAATAAGGGGAGTTTTATGGGTTGCGCGCGCCTACGGACAGCTTCCCTTATCCCTTTAATGATTTCTTGCATGGTATTACTTGTCCATCCAGCACGGGAAATTTTGATTTCGAAAATTCTAATAACGATTGTACAATCATGTAACCAAATAGCTTACCGCAAGTGTTAAAAATCGTAGCCGAAGTTATAATATTCTGATAAGAATTGAATAGAAAAATTGTTTCAACCATAAGTGTTTCAGCGATACTTTTCATGACAATGCTCAGTTTTAATGTTCTGTTGGTCCAAGCTGGTTATACTATTTACATTCTCCCGGATGGAACGATCAATCCTCCTGCAGCGCCTATTGAGCGTGTTGGAGACATTTACACTTTTACTGGCAACATTTCTAATCCCATCGTAGTCGAGAGAGACAACATCGTGATCGACGGTGCCGGCTACACGGTTCAAGGTGCAGGCACGGGAACTGGAATAACATTATCCTCCGGGAATAATGTAACGATGAAAAACGCAAAAGTTATAGGATTTAACTATGGCATCCACCTAAACTATACTTGGAGCAGCACAGTCTCTGACTGCACCTTTATGAGCGACATGTATTCTTCCCCTCCAAAAATCATGTATCATGGAATCTGGCTCCTTCATTCCAGCAATAACACAATTTCGGGTAACACCATGATGTATACCACCCAACGTGGAATCCTTCTCGTCTCGTCACACAATAACACCCTTTCCAACAACACCCAAATGAACAGCGAGCATGGAATATACCTCACAGGGTCAAAAGACAACACGATTTCTGACAACATCGTCGAACACAATAATCGATATGGAATACTCCTCGACGGATTTAGCAGCAAAAATACCCTTTCTGGAAACACTGCCACATTCAACCAGTACGACGGAATCAAACTTTACTACTCCAGCAATAACACGGTTTTTGAAAACACAGCTATAATTAACCGGTACGGCATTAACCTCGATCATTCCAGCGACAACACAGTTTACCATAACAACTTCATCACCAACGGGTTAGGACAAGCAAATTCTACAGACTCAACAAACACATGGGATAATGGCTCAAGCGGAAACTTTTGGAGCGACTACAACGGGACTGATCTAAACGGAGATGGCATCGGGGACACACCATATATGATTGATGCGAACAATGAAGATAGGTATCCGTTGATTGTTCCAGCCGTTTGGAACTATTCCAACCCTGTTCCAATCGTCTGGGAAGCAACAACCTATTCGGTAGTGCTATCCAGCAATTCCACCATCTCAATGTTCAAATTTAACCAGCAACAGAAGCAAATCAGCTTCAAAGTTAACGGTGAATCGGGCACTGTTGGCTACTGCAACGTCACAATTCCTCAGACACTGCTCAACATAACCCAAACAGGCTGGATAATTTTGATCAATGATACACCCCCAGTCACAGGGCCGATTATTACATCAAACGGCACCCACACTTTCATATACCTCACCTACACATTTGCAAGCACAAATGACATCGTAATCCAAGGAGCATCCGTAATTCCAGAATTTCCATCAGCCATACTCTTGCCACTGTTTATGATCATGTCTATGCTCGCCGTTGCCTTCAGAAAGAAAAGATTTCAAAGAAAACTTGACTAATTACTCCCTCTTTTTTTTTATTGTTCTCTTTTTAAGTCAGAATTACTTTTAAAACCTGCAAGAGCGCGCTTCTTCCTTGCGCTCATTAGTTCCTTTAACTTCTGTTCTTTGATACGCCCCAGTTCTTCATCATCTTCAGATATACACCGTTCGTGTTCACCCTTCATTTCTCCATTCTGTCTCACAAACGCTTTTCAAACAACTCTGTCACTATTGAATATAAAGCCTAAACTCTCCAAAGCCAAGTCTATTCTAACGTGTGAAGAGGAAACGCTGCAAAGCTTTAAGTCTTTCATAAGCTTCAGCTGGATCTGAAATCCCTGTCGCCAACTTTTCGAAGGGACATATTCCCACTTTATCAATATCAAGTATGCTTTCAACCAAGTCATCCCATTCATGATGGATTGCAGATTTTTCCAATACAGCCTTTGCCCTCTCACTTAAGGTTATAGCATAAACTGCCTTAATTCTTGCATAAACACATAACAGTGCAATCGCTTTTCCAGCAACCCTATCTGCAACAGAAGCGCCTTCAAGCTCGTCCTCAAACTTTTCAACGGCTTCCAAAAAGCCAGAAACTCCATGCGAAACACTCTCAAAAATCGTCTCGGCATTTTTCACAATAGAAAGTGTTAAACCTTTCTCACTCAGCCTCTTTTTAGCTCTTTCTAGATCTTGCATGCTGTTTCAATTTGGCTAGACATGTCAAGATATTTATCGCTTTTCTATAATAAACAGTTGACTTTGCGGCATGGAGGCAATTTCCTGTGCAAGCTCTTCATTGGACGCTCTTTCTGAATATCTATTTTTTAGATACTCTATTATTTTGGGATTAACATGAAGCCTTAACGTTTTATCCGAATTTTCCTGCTCAAAATATACGGCTATTTTTTCTTGTGAGTTTTCCATTCGAAGCTTCTGGTTTCCAACAGTGCATCGAGTTGTGGCCTGAATTCCATCCAGGATACATGAAAAAGGAGTTAACAGTGGAAGCCGAGCTGTAACCCGCAACTCATCACTTTCCCCAGCATTTTCATTGAAAACTTTTTTAGCTGAACTTCCCATTCTGACGCCTATAACCAGAAAAGGACCTAAATGCCCATGAAAGTCCGCAGCTTTCTCAATCAGACTCGTTAATTCTTCGTTTATCTCCGATTTTGCAGTCTTCATTTTTCACACCTTTGGCAAACTAATCCTCGTTGAAAGTGCTTTTATCAACACAAGGCCAATAATGCCTCCGATGGCACCACCTATAGCATGTAATACTGAGAAGAAGGCTACACCTCCGAATGCAGTCATTATAAAATTAGGGTTCATGAAAAGATTTCCTATTATAATACCTGCAACAGCTGTAGAGGCTACGGATGCAAAAATCAAGCTAATTACGCTTAGCATAGGCTTCTCCAAACAGTTTCTATATCCGATGAGTCTTGTCAAAATGTCAAAGACTACACTTGCGGCTGTGAAGCCCAAGAAATGGGTGGCATTGGGGTTAAGTCCCATGGTTATAATTGTTGCAATTACCCCTGTTACGGTTACAACTCCAAACTTTCTAACCCACCATAAAGCCAGTATGAGCGAGATCATACCAAGCATATCGCAGAAGAATGGCATGTGGGTGCTCCTCCAGAAGATTGGTGCAATGTACGCGCTGAGCACGCTCCATAGGGCTGCACACATGGCTATTGCAGCAATGTCTCGACTTGTGAAGTAGGTCACGGTAACACCTTTTGCCATGTTGGTGTTACCCACGTATAAAAAGCTTTATGATAAATTACTTAATCTATAATGGAAGGTATATGACAAAAATAATCCGTGTAGGAGTGACTTTTCCGCCAGACCTGCTAAGGGATTTTGATGAGATAATTGGCAAAATCGGGTATGAAAGCCGTTCTAAGGCTGTTCAAGATGCCGTTAGAATGTTTGTTTCTGAAAGGAAGTGGATTCAAGAAGAGAAGGGAGTTCACGCTGGGGTTTTGGTAATGCTTTATGACCATGAGGTTAGAGAACTCGAAAGCACCCTTACTCACATACAACATCATTACACTCACATAATCTCTTCAACTATGCACATTCACTTAACTGAAAGAGACTGTTTAGAAGCAATAGCCGTTAAGGGTGACGCTGGTGAAATTCGGAAGCTAAGCGACGAACTAGCTGCAAAAAGAGGAGTAAAAATACTCAAGACGATGTTTGTATAAATCTAGCTTCCTAATTTCCTAGCTCAAACTATGCGCACGAAAATTTTCCTCGCCACCTGTTAACTGACTGCCCTGATTCCTACTTTTCAACTTTTTATCAAGGTTGGTTGGATTGAAATTTTATCAACGCAGTCTCTAGGTGTCGAGTTTGAGGGAGCGCGTGCACTACGCTTATATTTCAAGGTTGAATTTCTCTGTATTGGAGAAGGAGAAATTCATACATGAACCTTTTCAGAGCTGATCGGAGGCAGTGTAGTGTTTCGATTTTGCTAGGGTTGTTGTTGGCTGGTGTTGCTTTTTCATCTTTCTTGTATGTGCTTGAGGATACATTCATCAGTTCAAGCAAAGCAAACGACTTGTCTGAAACAGGGTTTGCCATAATAACGGATCCGAGTTTCGAAAACACAGGGATAACTTGGAGCCTAGAAAGACTAAGAGACTGGCATAATCAGAATGACACCCTTTCTACCTACATAGTAGACATGAATGATATCCTGAGTGACCCATCTTACTTTGTTGATGGTTCTTGGGGAGATGGTAATACTTCTAATCCTTACTGGAGGTCAGATGAGGACGCCATATCAAACCTCAGTATGTTTAATGACACACAAGCTATACTTCGCAATTATATCAGATATGCTCATCACGAACTGAACGTTAGGTATGTTCTGTTGGTTGGTGACGAAGATAAGATACCAACCAGAAAATTGTCTGCTGATGGTTATGGTGCTCCTGCATGCGGTGGAACAACCATCTATTACGAGAATATCCCGACCCATATCTATTATGCTTGTCTCAATGGAACATTCAATGATGATGAAGATTCAAATAACCATCTACACGAGGTTGCAGGCTGGGGTGAGAACGCGACACATAATGCTGATCACAACATCGACGAAGTAGACTGGGATCATGAAGTGGCAGTTGGCCGAATTACTCCACACAACAATGAAGAGCTGGGGAATGTAATACGAAAGACCATAGCTTATATGGAGTTGTCGGGTGATGAAGACTATCTATCGAGAGTTACTTTGGCGGGCCACCATTTAGGTTTCGGTGGGGACGTTGAGTGGGGCATCAATTACTCCAAACAACTAGGCAATGCCACTTGTAACGATTGGAATCATTTGACTTATGGGTTCAATTCTTCGATATTCACATCTACTTACATGGATCCCAATCCTAATCGTCCAGAAGAACACATTGATTACACAGATGAAAACGTCAGGTCGATTTTCGATGAAGGAGTACATGTTTGGTATCAGGCTGGACATGGTAACCCTACCGAATGGAGCAACAACGGCGTATATGGAGATTCTTGGGATACTTTCGACGTAACTCTACTGGAAAACGAGTTTTACCCACTGATATATGCAGCCCTTCCATGTTTGTCTGGCCGGTGGGACGACACAAATTGTTTGTCAGAGCAATTTGTGAACGATGATCATGGAGCATTTGCTTCCATAATGAACTCTAGATATGGATGGGGCTCCTATGATAACTTGCATTCAACATCGCATTATATTGGAAGAGAATTCTTTGATGCTTACTTCGGTGAGGGCCACGTTCGCCTAGGTGATATGCTGTTTGACGCATTTAGGGATTCCAGTTGGCTGAGAGATGCAAACGATGGAACGATACGATGGGCTTGCTTTGACCAAAACATAATTGGCAATCCAGCAGTTAAGATGAGGTTCCCATCATCTTCACAGGAAGAAGGTGACGTGATAACCATCTCTTTCACAATCCCAAAGACAATTACACATCAAGGATACCTGCTTCCAATCAATGTTACCTTTCAGAATCAAGGAAACGTTACGGCAACTCTCAATGTGACTATCTACGCTAACACGACAGAGATAGGTCATGTGGAAACCATCATTCTAGACGCGGCAAACATCATGACCCTAACCTTTACATGGAATACTACAACATTCAACTTAGGAAACTACACAATAGGCACTGTGGTGGAAATCACTTCTGGCGAAAGTGATTCAGAGCAAAGCAGCATTTTTTGTGAAAAGCCAATATGCATCACCATTCTCGGTGACGTAGACGCGGATAGAGATGTTGACATATATGACGTGGTTAAAATCATTGGAGTGTACCGGTCTCAAACAGGCGATCCAAACTACAAGCCTAACTTGGACATAAATGGCGACGGCATAATCAACATCTACGACGTAGTCATCTGCACATCTCACTATGGACAAAGCTGGTAGAGCATTCACCGAAAGCCTATCCGTATCTGTTTCCGAATTCTTTTCGGGTTATCTCCCGCAAACTCCCAATTTCTCTTTAACCCGCGCGCTTCCTAAGTTGCGTGCAGTATAGATGGAT
>SOJA01000229.1 GCA_004376975.1 Candidatus Bathyarchaeota archaeon | reverse complement strand
ACTTTCGTTTTCTAAAGAGTTTGCAGTTATCAATACCGCACACGTATTCAAAGCCAACTTCTACAAGTTACCTCGCTTCTTCATGCATGCATGCGTTTTGGTGAGTGCCCATCAGAATCAAATAGAACAATTGAAGCAGACTTTAAGCAATCATGGGTGGAATGGAGAAGATGACATATTCGAGCTCGAAACTCTTTATGCACATGGACTTCAGTTTTCATCTGAGTGGATATCCCTCTACAATGATGTCATCAACTTCCATTGCATGAGCGAAACTGAAATAATGGTTATTTACTTAATCTGCATTGGAACAGCGGTCATTTTTTTTGGTCTCGGAATCATGTCCTTTCTGATGAAAGAAAAAATGGAAGAATGTGAGAGATATCTCCACTCCTCAACTGAAATACACTTTTTCACATATTTTTCTCCGTTTCTGTATGCAGTTTTAGCAGACCTTGATGGAAACGAACTGTGAATTGGGGACTTGATAAAGTTTGGCAATGAGTCGAAGTATGACGAGTAATTTATGCATGACACATTACTTGAACTGTGTTTCGTTTAATAGTCTTCTTTCACCTTTAATGTTTTGAATATCCGTAATGTCTTGAGTTACTTCGACGCATCCCACATATTCGCCATTTTGGTTTCGTACAGGAAAATATCGTATGTAGATTTTTCTCTGATTCAATTCTATCCAGAAGTCCGCTGATTTTCTTCTACCTTTCTTTAGGTCGTCCAGTACTTGGCTGACTATGTGAACACTTTTCGGGGGGTGGCACTGTTGAACCTTGCGGCCAATTACTGCTTTTGTTCGGGGGAAAACTCGGCCTTCAGCTTTATTGAAGTAACGAACGGTGTCCTCTGCATCTACAAAACTTATGTCTACGGGTAAGACGTTAAGCACCGCTTCTATCTCCTCTTTTGTCAAGCTTCCAGTTTCAAAATCTATGGCTCCTTTTTCTAATGCCGACTTTAACTCTTCTTTTTTCACTTCTTCTTCACCAACCTTCTCGTATTTGGGCGTAAAACAACAGTAACCAAGTTCATCACATTGCTCTCTTATATCTTTCCACTCTTCAGCTTTTATTGTTCGCTGAGCAGCGGGGTAAAGAATATGGTTTTCCTTGTAGATGTGATTTGATAGTTCGTCGGTGATGTAGCTTCCAGTGTCTGCCAATTGTTTTTTGAAGTCTTGAAAACTAAGTGTGTCACGTACTCTCACTAATTCGAGAAGTTGCTTCTTCTTCTCCTTCAACTCGTTGTGTTCAGCCCACATTATTGCCGGTGGCTCAGTTATGCCATGTTTTTGAAGGTAAGGAAAGAGAACGTTCTCTTCTCTTACGTTATGTTTTTCCACCTCCATGAGGTGGTCAGCAATGTGTTTCAACTTGTGCATTTCCCCGTCAACTTCCTCAAAACTCTCCGCAGCGCTGACTTTTTGAATGATTTTCTTAAGTTCTTCTAGGTGCTGGAGAATTATTTTGTGCTCTTCCATAAAAACGTGGATCGGATGATCCGTTGGAACCTCAACTGTTTGTTTGTCGAGGGATTCTCTGAAAATCGCTAGGTGTACGCTGCAAAGTTTGCGTATTTCTTCTCTGGGCATTCCTTCATTTACAAGTTCTTGCTCTAGCTTTGCTATTTCTGTTGGGCCAACGTTTTTCAGGATATTCCTGAATTTTATCTTAACTTCTTCAGGGTGCTTTCCTTCATGTATCTGTTTGATTAGATCTTTGATCAGTTCTTTGGACGTTGTTTTTTCTTGGAGATTCTTTAACTCTTCTTTGTCTACCATTTTAACTCACTCTCTCTTTAATGGCGACTCAAATACAGCGGGCTTGCCGCCTCCCTCTTTTTACGTTCCTTTAAGTGCCTTGTTGTTAGGCATTCCCCTCTTGTGGGGCAATATTTCTTTGCGTGATGAGAGAAGATTTTGAATATCGGCTCCATTGTTTCTTTGTTCAAGGCGTAGATTCGTTCCCTTTTTCGTTTTTCTGAGAAGACAAACTTACATCTCTCTAAGGGTCGGAGGTTGTGCGAAATCATGCTTTGTTCCTGGTTGAGAGCTTCAGCAATTTCAGTTACGTTTTTTGGTCTTTTTCTTAGAAGTTCGAGAATCGCCAGTCGTGTCGGATTGGATAGTGTAGAAAAGAAAAGGTGGCACGTCTCGCTTAAGTCGTGTTTCATCTTCTTCTCACTCAGAGCTTATAGATGACATATTTTTCATGTGAAATAAATGTCATTCTTATATTTAAGCTTTCCAGCTCACACCGTCCCAGCTAAGAACTCCGCAATGTCACTCGGTCTTGCAGCAACCTTTACTCCAGCAGCTCTAAACGCTTCAATCTTGCCCACAGCAGTCCCCGCCTTACCCATAACAATGGCGCCCGCATGCCCCATACGTTTCCCCGAAGGTGCCGTACGTCCAGCAACAAACGCCACAACACGCTTCGGATACTTCATCATAGCAATATACTCTGCCGCCTGCTCCTCAGCATTACCACCAATCTCACCTATCAAAACAACAGCCTTTGTCTGGCCATCGCCCTCAAACATTTTTAATGCATCCACAAAACTCAAACCCACAATTGGGTCGCCTCCTAACCCAAAGCAAGTGGACTGCCCTAAACCATGCTTTGTCAGTTCAGCCGCAATCTCGTAGGTCAAGGTTCCACTTCGAGAAGCAATACCCACAACACCATGCGTGAAAATGTGGGCAGGCATTATTCCCAGTTTACATTCACCGGGAGTGATAACGCCAGGAGTGTTAGGGCCAATAACGGTTACGCCTT
>SOJA01000066.1 GCA_004376975.1 Candidatus Bathyarchaeota archaeon | reverse complement strand
CCAAACAGCCCTACCTTCTCGCTCACAACACAGTTGTTGTTACAGGTGAAATCCCGCGCATAACCGACTTCGAAAAGGGTTTTCCTAAACAACGAGTTTTGATTGACGGCCAATGGCAGCCTGATCCGTGGATAAGAGATGACCGAGCGTTGGTGTTGAATGTTGAAAACAAGGGTTTAGTTGTAATCTCAGGGTGCGCTCACGCAGGAATCATCAACACCGTGCTCTATGCGCAGCGAATTACGGGAGTGACTAAGATTTTCGCTGTTATGGGTGGCTTTCATTTAGCGGGGAAAGAATGTGAACCAAGAATTGAGCGTACAGTTAAAGAGTTGAAACGGTTAAAACCTTCGCTAGTGTCGCCGTCGCACTGCACGGGCTGGAGGGGGATACTAGCGTTTGCAGAGGCGTTACCTGAGGCTTTTGTTTGGAACAGTGTCGGGAATCTTTATCGATTCTAGCATTTAACATACGCCCATGTAAAACAAAGACAGACCTGCAAAGCTTGAATATGATGACAAACATCACACGAAAAGACTGCCAACTAAAACTGAGTAACCCTTTTTAAAAGCACCATCTTTATGGTAAATTGAAGCCACAAAAATGACAACAAGGAAGGATAAGAAGGAAAGCTTGAAAGAAAAAAGACGTCGACTGGCAACAAAACATCAGAAAGCATTAGAAGCCGAACGTTTAAAAAGAGAAAAACGACGGAAAAAGAGTAAAGGCTGGCCAAAAGGCAAGATTCTAGGTGTAGCATCCATATTTTTATTGATTATAGGGGTTTACAGTGCATGGCAACATACGCAGTCAGTATCAACTAACAACTCTACTGGTGATAAGGAAAAGGCTCCGCTTTTCGCGTTGACCGACATAGATGGGAACACTGTTTCACTTGAAGGCTTCATAGGGAAAGTTGTGGTTCTGGATTTTTTTTATATTAGATGCTCATACTGCGACGATGAACTTTTAGAGTTAGAGAGGATTCAAAAGACCTATGGTAGTGATGATGTCGTAATAATCTCAATAAGCATTGATCCAAATTTTGATACTGTCGATCGTCTTAGAGAATTCAAAACAGGACCAAACCAGTATAGCCAGTTAAACTATGAGATAAGCTGGGTTCTTACCAGAGATACTTCAGGTGTGTCAGAAAAGTATAGCATAACTGCTGCACCTACAGTCGTGATTGTTGATAAGGAAGGCTTTATATCTCCTCATAGTGCGTATGTGGGATTGACGGATTTTTCAACGTTATCAAATGAAATAGACATGCTGCTGAATCAGTGATGAAAATGAGGATGGTAAAATGGTGTTTGGGTTGAATTTGAAGGCTAAACTTCTTTTGATAGCTGTTTTCGCAGCCACAGTATCGCTGAGTATAGATGATTACTGGTTAATAGAGACGTTAGTCAGATATGTTTGTGCTTCTTGTATAGGATTAGGATAAGGTGGCAACTGTTTTTGGAGCTTGGGAACAAGAGAAAAACGATTCAGATTATCTCTTTTGTTGTTTCTAATCTAGGATTTATCCGCATTCTCAAAACAGGTTTTGTTTGTCCTTTCCTTTATTGTTATGGTTGTCCCTTTGCTGCTTTTGGTTGCCCAATTGGTGTGCTGCAAAACTTCATAATATACCAACAGTTTCCCCTTTTCACTATCGGCTCTCTTGGAGTTTATGGAATAGTTTTTGGTCGAGCTTTTTGCGGTTGGGCTTGTCCTTTCGGAACATTACATGATGTGCTGAGTCCTACAAATCGCAGAAAAGGAGTTGAAACTCGAAACTTTTGGTTTGTTAAGTATGCAATTTTGTTTCTAACGTTCATTTTGGCATGGTTTGCTTTGGATACAATCTTCTGTAAGCTTTGCCCATCTGGCTCTCTTTTCGCATCCATACCATATTCTCTGCGTGAATATTTCCTCTTTGGCAGACTTCCAGGATTTGGCTTATACTTCTATGTTCATATGCTCACGCTTGTTCTGACAATTATTCTGGCTTTGTTGGTTAGTCGCTTCTGGTGCCGTTATTTATGTCCAATGGGAGCAATCGCCGGAGCATTCAACAAGGTAAGTATGGTAAACATGAGCCTAAATGAAAGCAAATGCAAAAAATGCTCTGGATGTCTTGACGCCTGTGGAATGGGAATTACTAAACTGGAAGACATCGGAAATTCAACAGATTGCATACTATGTGGGCGATGCATTGAGGCTTGCCCTCAAGAAGCCCTGAGCTTCACAATCAAAAAGTAGAAGAGAAATGCTTAGACACATATAGGAAAAGTTATGCAAACGTACTAGAATAATTTAATCCACAAGTAAAGAAATGTATATTCACACCGAGAATCTTTGGTGAGTGGCGTGTGGTTTGAACCCTCCCCACATTAGAGATGTACTCCGCAGACCCAGTTTTTTCAATGTATACGGGCAGTGCAGTCGTATATTGATTCTGAATCCACAAGGCTAAAATTGGTATTGCTCAGAGAGAGATTTGAAGGAAGACGATAGCGCATGACTGAAAGTCGCGGTCAGGCATCTCTGAAGAAGTTTGCCCAAGTCATCGAAAGCTTAGACTTGGATAGGCGGGGTGCAGCCGCTAAATGGCTTGAAGGTGTTATAGTCGCGCAAATCTTGACGGCTGAAGAAAGGGGAGCCGTAGTTAAAGCGGCGAACGAATATATTGCGGCTGTTGAAGAAGAGGAAACTGTAGATGCAATTAACGCGTTGATAGAATATCTTAAGCGCGCGCAAAGAAGTGCAAATCGCGCGTTAAAAAAGACGAGTAACAAGCATCCAGCTAA
>SOJA01000013.1 GCA_004376975.1 Candidatus Bathyarchaeota archaeon | reverse complement strand
AGGAACTTAACAGAATTGCAGAGTGACTACAATACTGAACTCACTGGGTCTGAACCCAATCTAGCATCTTACTTCAAGCTAAACGGTAATTTTGATGACGTCGGGCCTGATAGTAGTGATGGCACAGGTTTAGGAACTTATTCATTCTCTTCAGACGTGCCATTTGACAAAGCGCCCACTGAAAACATACAGGTCGATGCTTGGCACAGTGGTTCGTGGCAAACTCTTCTCACAAACCTCAAAATAGGCTGGAACAACATTTCGATATCTCCATACCTAGACTCATCAACATTCACAATTCGATATAAAGGAGGAATCGAAACTCTTGACAAAGATCAAGACAGATGGCGCATAGATTCAACGTTACTGCACGTTTGGTCCAACCAGTACCAAGCAGAAGTCGAATTTTCGGGATCCAGTACCCAACAAGATTTGTCTCAACTAACTTGGACAGTTACTAGTGCATGGACAACTGACTCGCTGAATGTCACGTTGCAGCTCCATAATTATTCACTTGGCAGCTATGTGTCAAACGGATATGGAAGCCTTATCTACACCTCGAGTACACTTCCAGAAGAAGATGAAACCAAAAACCAGACGATAATTATCAACCCAACTCACTTCAGGAATGCAACTGGGCACTGGAAAATGAAGATCAAAGGTGTCAAGGCTACTGATTCGCAATTTGAGTTGAAAATAGACTTGATCAGATATGAAGTCGAAGTTGGCATTACCATTCCACCACAGCTCTTCTATTGGACAACTGCAATCTTCTTAACAATATTGGTTCTTGGCGTGATACTCCCTTTAACCATAAGGCTCAAACGAAAGAGCAAATCAGAGAAATCAACTCCACGCACACATGCCGTTGATGAACAGCCTGTCATGCATCCTGAGCGGATTATTGGAAGGAAAACACTCTTAATAGTGGAACAGGCTTCTGGCTTTTACAAAGCACTTATTAGCTTTATCAGCGAGGCCATGACAAACAATGAGTCACTCTTTGTTTTCACGAGTAGGAACAGTCTGCTACATACAGCGCTTTCAGGGGAAAAAGTGAAGTTTTATCTTTTGAGTCCAAAAATATCCTCCCTCAAACACATTAACAAGAAGAAAACTCTTGTCCCTATGAGAGATCTTTCAGTTTTATTAGAAACCATTACCAAAACTTGGAAGAAAGGGATAAGAAAGCCCAGAACTATTATATTCGACAATTTGTCAGACACAATATTGATGTGCGGATTTGAAAAGACATACAAGTTTATGCGCTTTCTTCTTGAGTCAAAATCTTCGCCAAAAGTAACAGCTCTTTTCATATTCAACCCAGCAGCACACGATCCTGCAATCTCCTCCTCAATAAGAAGTTTGTTTCAGTTTCGATCGGCAAATTTAGGGGGCAAGTCAAGGCATCAACTCTAAAGCAAAAAATCAATAGTTTCCATTTGCCAATTTCCACAAATAAAACCGGAAAAAAGGGGAGTTTGCGGTAGATATCTCCATTCAAGCGTCTAATCTATATTGATTATCAAATTCTCTCTAGATTGCTGAAGAACTCTAAGATGAGTGATAGAAAACTAGCTAAGGAAATTGGAGTTTCTCAACCAACCGTAACAAGAAGGAGAGCAAGGTTGGAAAAGGAGGTAATTGACGGTTATACTCTTATCCTAAAATGGGAGAAGCTTGGATATGAGATTCTTGCATTCACATTCGTTAAGACAGTGCAGACTCTTGGAACCAAAGAAAAATTCGAAGCTGCCCATAAAAGGGGTACAGAATGGTTTATGAAGCAACCCAATGTCATCTTGGGTGCTGGACGCCGAGGAATGGGCACAAAAGGCATCATAATATCGATTCACAAAAGTTACTCAGACTTGGATAATTTCTTGACCAAGCATAAAAGAGAACTTGGGGATATATGTACTGATATCCAAACAGTTCTTGTGAATCTCGGTGGAAATCAGATCCTGAAGCCTTTACACTTCAAATACCTAGCAGAAAGACTCAAACATCCTTAATGCAGATGAGCTAAACCAAAACACACCCTCCCAACAGCTTCAGTTTGCAGAAAAAATGAGCAAAGTTTGATTGCTGGTGTTAAGAGGTAGAGCTTTCCTTATGACAGTTGCATTTGTCCTCTTCTATTGAAAACTCCAAGTCCATAAACATGTCTTCAAGCTCTTCTGCATACATGCATAGTATGGAAATCTATAAATAGAGATTGTGTGTTGAAGAAACTTTGTGAGGAATAGTCCTTGAACCATAAGAGTGTTGAATTACAAGAAATTTGGAAATACCTTGATGGAGAGCCACATGTTTTCCTTGCTACTGTTGATGTTGATCAACCGAGAGTGAGACCTGTGACGCTTATACATTTGAAGGAAAAACTTTATGTCACTGCTGGTTCCAACGATGCTAAAGTGAAGCAGATAAAGCAAAATTCCAAAACGGAGTTTTGCCTATTGCTTGAAAAAGATGAGAGAAAAGGGACAGTGAGAGCTGAATGCATTGCACAAATAGTTGAAGACAAAGATGTCAAAGCAGATGTCTTCAACAACATTTCCTTTGCAAAAGAATTCTGGAAAAGCCCAGACGATCCTAACTATACTGTCATAAAACTAAAGCCCATCAGTTTTGAATACATGAAACCCGAAACTATTGAAGCAGTAAAGATAGAAGTCTAGACATTATCATGCATGCATATTTAATCTTAACGCACAACGCATGTATACAACTTGTGACTATCTATCTTGCGGATTTTTAACAAAAGGGGGGGTTGCGGGAGATGTCCCCAGAGCCTCTGTTCTAAGCCTTTTGGTTATCAATATATCTTT
>SOJA01000035.1 GCA_004376975.1 Candidatus Bathyarchaeota archaeon | reverse complement strand
GGAAGATTTAGGCGGTTTTCGGTGTAACTTTCATTGCTTCTTTGAACAGCTTCTTCACTGCTGTGATTCTTGCTTTCTGAGCTAGAACATCACTTGTGATAAGATCTAATGCTTCTTCTGGACACCACTTGACACATTGAGGCTCACCTTGTTCTTCACATAGATCACAGACAAACACAACTTTGCTCTCTGGATGCACCATGATTGCGCCATAGTCGCATGCTTCAATGCACCATCCGCATCCATTGCACTTATCCTCATCCACCATTATCAAACCAGTTTCTTCAGATTGTGTCAAAGCGTCTCTTGGACACGCAGCGACGCACGGCGGATCCTCACAGAGCCTGCACGTAACTGCCAAGTTTATCACCTGGTTTATCCGTACAACTCTTATTCTGGATTTTAGCGGGTTGAAAGCTCCTTCCTTCGTCAATGAACATATATATTCGCAAATTTGGCATCCTACACATTTCTCAGGATCTGCTGCAACAAATTTTCTCTCATGTATCTTGACCATTGTCACTACTCCTTTATGTTCTTAGCTTCTCCCTTGATAACATGGATTAGATCGTTCATACCCAGTTCTTTAAGCTTCTCTATTGTTGGTATTCCAGCTTTGTTCCATCCACGTGTTTCATAATAGTCGTCCAAAAGGAAATCCAATTCTTTTTGACTTACGAATGCCCCTTTTGATGGGCCTTCATCTGGAACAGGAAGATGCATAACCTTGTACGGCAGTGTATCATCCTTCCTACCCAACCCCTCTCTGACATTGAATAATCTGGCAACATTGTTTATTCGTTCACCAGCCCGCCTCATCTCTTCCGCCGTAACTTCGAACCCTGTAACAAGACTGTAGAGTTTAGCCATGTCTTCCAGTTCCTTGTAATATGTACCCCTTGAGAACTTACAGACGATCAATGAATCAATTACAGTGTATTGGTCTTCCATATCCTTAACCATTTTTCCCCTGCCTTTCTCAACAATAAAACGGTTCACCTTCCCTTTCACATCGAAACTATAGGCTCCATGCCTATTATGATCCGCCCCACGAAAAGACACAGCAAAGCCTAACGCAGCCGTCTTCAGACATCTAAGATCATACCCCGTAACCTCAACTCCTTTAATGTGCTGCGCCAGTTTCTCCGCACCTTTACCTATTTTCTCCGCAGCAATCTTCACGCCTTCAGCAAGTACATCGCCTATACCCTCACGCTTGCCAATTTTCTCAATAAGCTGAACTAGAGCTTCATGATTGCCAAATCGCGCATCCACTCCATCAAAATCTTTGTCTGTTAATATTCCGTTTTCATAGCAATCCATAGCAAAGCCAACTACAACCCCCACACTGATCGAGTCCACCCCGTAATAATTGGACAAATCCATTCCCTTTATGATAGCATCCAAACGATCAACGCCACAGTACGGCCCCATAGCCCAAAGAGGCTCATACTCCATTCGAGTCATGGTTCCTTTGTATGGACCTTCCGGAACCACACAGATGTGTTCGCACCGCATTGCACAGGAACTACATCCTATAATTTTCGCAACAAATCTTTCATTCAGAGTTTCTCCGCTTACCTTTTCTGCACCTTCAAAAGAAGCATTGTTATAATTTCTTGTAGGCATACAAGCTAAGGAATTGTGCACAAGCACGTTCGCTGCAGTACCCATAGTTCTGTATTTTTGGGTGGCTGGTCCCTTCATTCTTTCATGAAATTCCTTAACGAACTCCATAAACTCGTCTAGCTTCGCCACAGTAATATCATATGTTCCACGGACAGCAATTGCTTTAAGATTTTTAGACCCCATAACGGCGCCCATGCCTGTTCTTCCCGCAGCCCGAGTCTTATCATTCATAATACAAGCTAACCGAACAAGTTTCTCTCCAGACAAACCTATAGCAGCAACTCGAATATAGTAGTCACCCAAATCCTCCCGTATAATATCCTCTGTTTCAGCTGCTGACTTACCCATCAAATGTGAAGCATCCAAAAGCTGAACTGAATCATCGTCAATCCACACGTAAACTGGCTTTTCGGCTTTGCCCTTGAAAACTACAGCATCATATCCAGCTCTTTTCAGCTCTGTACCAAAAGAACCGTGAGATTTAGATTCGCCAACACCGAAACTCTGCGGCGATTTTGAAACGAAAGCATGCCCGTTTCCGCCTGTTGGCCACATTGTACCTGATATCGGTCCTGTTGCTAAAATCAACGGGTTTTCTGGACTAAATGGTTCTGTTCCTGGCCTAGACTCGTCAAGCAACAATCGGATGCCGAGACCTATTCCGCCAATATACTTTTTCGCGTATTCCTCATTCAAAGGTTCAACACGAGTTTTTCCGGTTGTCAAATTTACGTGAAGAATCCGACCAGCATATCCGTTCAAACATTCTCCTCCATTAAACTGAGTAGAATCTATAATAATTTATTAGTCAATATATTAGCGTATCTATTCAGGAACCTCCAAAACGCAAGTACTAAAATGAAAATTCCACATCCTTAAGCTCTACAAGAAAAAAACTCCCAAGGTAGATTATTATGTCAGCAAAACTAAAGGTGAATAAGCTTCAGAACGGTTTAGGCGCTAGAAGTTTCGGGAGGACCATTTTTTATTCGTCTAATGTTGACTCGACGAATAAATGGGCTAAAGAGCTAGCCATGTACGGAGCATGCGAAGGAACAGTGGTGATTGCAGAAACCCAAACAATGGGGACAGGAAGACTTGGCAGGCAATGGTTTTCTCCAACTGGTGGATTATGGTTTTCCCTAATCCTCAGACCTAACCTTTGCCCGGCAGAAACGATTCAACTTACATTTGTTTCTGGATTAGCCGTAACTAGGGTATTACGTGAAATGTTCGGCTTGAAGGCAGAGACCAAGTGGCCCAACGATGTGCTGGTGAAAGGACGGAAAATCTGCGGGATACTGGCTGAAATGAACACGACAGGTGAAAACGTGAATTTTGTGGTAGTCGGTGTAGGAGTTAATGCGAACTGTAGTGTGGAAAAGCTGTTTCCAGAACAGCTGAAGAAGGTTGCCACTTCAATTGAAAATGAACTTGGTCGAAAAGTTCAGCTAGAAGAGTTATTCAAAGCCTTGCTTGAACAGCTTGAAAATCTCTACGAGCTTTTCATAAATGAAGGATTTGATCCGATTCGGGAGGAATGGAAAAAATATGCAAGTTTTCTTGGTCGTCGAGTGAAGATCACCAGTCAAACCAGAGAGGTGAGTGGTCTAGCCTTGGAAATCGATCATGATGGTGCTTTGGTTCTAAGGCTTGAAGATGGAACTGAAAAACGTTTTTTCATTGGAGATGTTTCTCTGCAAGCATAGCGCCTCAACATTTCTTACACGACTTTTAAGAGCTAAAGCTACGAAATCTATTAATCAAAGTGTTGAAATAAGAACCATTCTAGCATTTAAAAGAGGATCAAGTTGATGAACCTAGAATTTGGGCTTCTCATAACAGTAATTGGTGTTATCAGTGTCTTTTCCTCTCTGACAGCGGTTGCATTGGTGTGTGTCGCTTTGAAAAGACTGTTTAAGGGTGAGACGGTCAGGGAAGCTGAAGCACCTCAATCTGAAGAGCTAGATCTGAAAGAAGTTGAGGAGGCTGGAACCAGAACTTTCAGGATCAAGCTTAATGGAGAAGATCACGACGTGAAGGTTGAAGATTTAGGAATCATTGGGAAAGAATGTGAAGTCACGTCTACGTCTGAGGTTGGTGATGAACTTGAAGTTGTTGTAGGCGATGTTAAGTACAGAGTTAGAGTTGAAAAGATTGAGAAAACAAAGGTGAAATATCCTACGGTGATTAAGAAACACGTTCTGGTCCCTGAGGAAGCTGTAGAAGGAGCAAAGGAAGTTATAACCGCACCTATGCAGGGAACAGTTGTCAAGCTATCAGTCAATGTGGGAGACAGTGTTGAAAAAGGAAGTGTACTTGTAGTGTTAGAAACTATGAAAATGGAAAACGCCATCGAAAATACAGTATCAGGTATTGTAAAGGAAATAAGAGTGTCAGAGGGTGATTCTGTGAAAGATGGTGACATACTCGTTATAATTGGTTAGAGTTGTGGACATCATGAAAACGTTTGGTTACAAACCGTGTGACCCTGAACGCAGAGAAACTGTAGACGTTTGCCAACGGTATAGACAACAGAGCATGCTTTTTCAAATTGATCCGGAAAATGATTCAACCGTTTGCAGCTCAATACGCAACAAACCGATGAAGAAAACATGTTTCACAAGAGCAACGCCTAGGAGGAAGAAAAATAACAAGCGACATTAGCAAGAAAGAAGCAGCGGTTCTATCAGCGGCAATCGCTATCTACCTATCCAGAACTAGCCCGGTAAAAACAGCATCACACGTTGAACTTTCAAAAAATCTTGAACCAGTGGTTGAGAAGATGGCTGAAATCGAAATGAAAATAGACGAGTTGACTTCAAGCGTAAACGAGCTTAGACAGAAAGTTGAAAGAATGGAAAAAAGGTGAAGTATATGGTGAAAATAACTGATCTCATTTTCAGGGATGCTCACCAGTCGTTACTTGCAACACGTATGAGAACCGAAGATATGCTTCCGATAACAAAAATAATGGATCAAGTGGGATTTTTCGCATTAGAGGTTTGGGGAGGAGCAACTTTTGATGTTTGCCTTCGATACTTAGCTGAAGACCCTTGGGAACGCCTTAAAACGCTAAAAGAACACATGCCCAACACACCCATGCAGATGCTTGAAAGAGGCATGAACATAGTAGCCTACCGCAACTTCCCAGACGACATAGTTCAAAAGTTCATAGAATACGCTCACAAAGACGGCGTAGACTACTTCAGAATATTTGATGCACTAAACGACTTAAGAAACATGAAAGTCCCCATAGAAACTGTCAAAAAGGTGGGAGCCCACGCTCAAGGCAGCTTATGCTACACGATTTCTCCAGTTCACACAGCAGAATACTATGTGGAAACATTCAAGAAGCTTGAAGAAATGGGATGCGACTCACTTTATCTTAAAGACATGGCTGGAATGCTTTCGCCGTTTGAAGCCTACCAAATAATTTATGCCTGCAAGGAAGAAGGCATAAAAGTGCCAATTGGCTTACACTCGCACACAACTTCTGGAATGACCATGCTTTCATACATGAAGGCATGCGACGCAGGAGTAGACATACTGGACTGTGCAATGTCGCCAATTTCAGGAGGAGTTGGACATCCACCGACGGAATCTATCGTGGCTGCCTTCAAGGACACTCCTTATGACACGGGTTATGACCTTGAACTCCTGATGAAATGTAGAAAATACTTTCTAAAGGTGTGGGAGAAATATAGACACTTACATAGGGAACGAGCGATGATGGTGGACCCGTCAGTTATAGTACATCAAATACCAGGGGGAATGCTTTCAAACCTTATAATTCAGCTTGAACGGTTCGGTGCAGTGGACAAATATTACGAAGTTTTAGAGGAGACGCATGTTGTTCAGAAGGATCTTGGTTGGCCGCCGCTGGTCACGCCGACAAGTCAGATAGTTGGAGTGCAAGCAGTCATGAACGTTCTTTTCGGAAGATACAAGCGAGTCTTGGAAGAAACAAAAAATTATGTCAAAGGAATGTATGGAAAACCACCAGTGGAAATTCAAGAAGAAATTTACAGGAAGATCTTAGGTTCCAACTGGCATAATGAAACAATAGATTGTAGACCAGCAGACCTTCTGGAACCAATGTACAAAAAATGCAGAGACCAACTTCAAGATCTAGAACTGATAACAAAGGAAGAAGACATCATTTCCTATGCCCTGTATCCAGAAGAAACAAAAAAGCTCTTAAGCGGTCAAGCCAAGCCAGAATTTACGTCAGACGAGCTTCCCTTAGAAGCTGAAATGCATGGAAGAAGATTCAGAGTTACTCTTAACAGCGAAGAATACGAAGTAACAATCAGAAAGGCGGAAAAATAAGATGCCTGAACCCCTTCTACCATTCCCACTTGGCAACATAATAATGATCACTATCGGATGCCTATTCATCTACTTAGCCATAAAGAAGAAATATGAACCCCTTCTACTTGTTCCAATAGGCTTCGGAGCAATACTAGTCAACATTCCAGTATTAATCAACCCAGGCCTCCCCGGAATAATGGATCCCGAAGGATTTCTCGGCTTCATATACACCAAAGGCGTTCTAACAGACATATTCCCCTGTCTACTGTTTATTGGAATCGGCGCTATGATGGATTTTGGAGCGCTGATAGAACGACCTTGGTTTCTAGCTTTCGCTGCTGCTGGACAAATTGGAATTTTTATCGCTCTGCTCTCCGCATTGGCAATTGGCTTCAGTCCCTATGAAGCAGCAAGTATAGGCATAATTGGAGCCATGGATGGTCCCACAGCCATTTACATAACATCAAAGTTCGCTCCAAACCTTCTTGGACCGGTAGCTGTTTGTGCCTACTCCTACATGGCACTTGTGCCACTACTCCAAATCCCAATCTCCAAAGCATTAACCACACATGAGGAACGGGTAATAAAAATGAGACACAAACCTCAAACATATTCCAAAGCCGTTCGAATAATATTCCCAATAGCCGTAACAATCGTAACAGGCCTAGTTGCCCCCATGGGAATTCCACTAATGGGCAGCCTCATGCTTGGAAATCTTCTCAAGGAAACAGGCGTCGTTAGAAGGCTCGCAAAATCCGCTGAAAATGAACTTACAAACGTTACAACATTACTTCTTGGAGTAGTTATTGGTGGAACAATGAACGCGGAAAGCTTTCTAGTCTTTGACACACTCATAGTGTTCGCATTAGGCTTGGTGGCTTTTGTTTCTGCGATAACCTGCGGAATCCTCTTCGCTAAAGCTGTGTGCTTCATAACGAAAGGCAAAGTAAATCCCTTAATTGGAGCTTGCGGAATTTCAGCATTTCCAATGGCTGCTAGAACAGCCCACAGGATTGGAAGAGATGAAGATTCAAGCAATTGGCTTCTACCTTATGCTATGGCAACAAACGTGGGCGGACAAATTGGGTCAGTAGTGGCTGGAGGAGTTGTTTTAACCTACGCTACAATAGTAATGAAAATGTTAGGCTTAATACCAATAGGGTGAAACAAAAAAGATTTAGGGTAAGAACCCGCAAGAGTTTCTTTCTAGGTGAGCAGCTTGAAAAGGGTGGAAGCTTTAAGAAAACTGGCTTTCGAGAAAAAAAGTTTTGACGGTTTTCTAATCACTAACGAAGCAAACCTTCTTTATTTCACAGGTTGCCCAGGGATGGCATGTGCATTAATTCCGAAAACTGGAAAAAGCACAGTCTATGTTTACAGCGTCAACTATCAACAAGCCAAGACTGAAGCCAACAAATTCCAGGTTGAACTGGTCAAACGAGGCGAGAACTTGGCAACTAAAATCGCGAAAAAAGTCAAAGCTTTAAGAATTAAAAATCTCGGTTTAGACGCAATTACCGGCGTTCCAATGGTTGCGGACTATCTGAAACTTCAGAAAGTTTTGAGAGGAATAGCTAAAGTTAGAATTGATAATGAACCTGTAAGAGTACTTCGCAAAGTAAAAGATGAAAAAGAGCTTGAACTTATGCGGAAAGCCGGAGAATTAACAAGTAACGGCATGAAAGCCGCTTACGAAACAATTGAACCAGGCGTAAGAGAATATGAAATCGCCGCGGAAATCGAATATGCGATGCGCAAAAAAGGGTCGTGGGGAACAGCATTCGAAACAATTGTAGCATCAGGTGTCCGTTCAGCGTTTTCACATGGAGGTTGTACTGACCGGAAAATACGGAAAGGCGATTTGGTTGTCGTTGACATAGGAGCCGCATACAAATATTATCGATCAGATATGACAAGAACAGTTTCAGCTGGAAAACCTTCAACTAAACAAAAGAAGATCTATGAGGTTGTTAGGCTGGCTCAAAAGAAGGCATTTCAAGCCGTAAAACCCAAAATAAAGACGAAAGACATAGATGCAATCGCAAGAAAAGCAATCGGAGATGCAGGCTATGACAAATATTTTGTCCATGGCTTAGGCCACGGTGTAGGCTTGGAAATTCATGAACCACCAACACTAAACCAAGAAAGCAAAGATAGACTAACAGTTGGAAACGTTGTAACGATCGAACCTGGAATTTACATTGCAGGTTTCGGAGGCATACGCATAGAGGACACTGTTCTCGTGCAAGAATTCAAGGCAGAAAAACTAACAAAAGGTCCTTACACTCTAGAGACAGAACGATGAGCATTATTTCAAATGCTTAACTTGGACAGCAGCTGGCTTCAGGAAAAACAGGGTGCTCAGCAGCAAAGCTGTCTAGGTAGTTGACATGTTTGACCATTTCTCATCGGAGAGCTAAATGAAAGAGTTTAGTACATACTTCCAGACTTGAAGAGTTTGCCCAGGTTCCCCGCAAATGTGACACACTGTTCATTTGCTGCAATAGCACCCATTTTCTAGAGGTATTTGAAGTTATTAAGAGGTAAAAAGCAAGTTGTAGAGGGCATAAGAAGGGCGGATGGTGATCTCTAAGCTAAAGTCAACAGAAAGAGAGCGCATCGCCTAGAAGAGAACGGACAGCAGCTTCCACATGCAGGTTGGATATCCTACCAAGAAGCCTATGTAAAAAAAATGTGGAAACATTCAGCCTAAGCTTGGAGGATATGAACATTTACGTTAGAAACATAGCTGCTGAGTCTTCTGAGGTTACAACCTAATAGCCCAAAACTTTGGGAAGCCTTTATAGAAGAAATATGAACAAGATTGAAGCATCTCAGGTATTGTAGTAATCTTGATATAAGGAGTTATTGAAATAACTGCAAGAATTCAGATAAACATGGCTATTTCCGGGAACGTCTAGAGTTCAATTCAGAAGGCGGACAAAAAGTTTAAAAGCAACATACAATAACATTATGGAAAACGTATGAGGAGGATGGTAGGAAATATTTCTCCCTTCTCTCCTTTCTCCCCTCGAGAATCTCTACCATTCTCCTCACGAAACTTATAATGCAGTTTTAATCACTTATAGCTTATGGAGAAATCTTCTATTGCCAGACCAACATGGAAGTGCGATCGTGCCTGCGCGTAGAAGCCGAGTGAGCGTGCAAGTT
>SOJA01000116.1 GCA_004376975.1 Candidatus Bathyarchaeota archaeon | reverse complement strand
GGTTCTTTTCCCGCCTTTGTGAAAAGCTTGGCACCAATGATTTTTTCCTTATCCATAATAGGTATCCATCCTTGATCAGCGGCTGATTCAACTTTACCATATAAAGGGCTTTTTGCAACACCTATCGTAGGTTTGTCTATCACTAAACCTAGATGGGCAGCGAAACCGAGTTGATAGGGATGCATGATTCCATGAGCGTCGACTAGAAAAACATCTGGATGCACCTGTAGTTTTCTTATAGCTGAAAGAGCTGGCGGAATTTCTCTAAAAGAGAGCAATGTGGAGACGTAGGGAAATCTTGTTTTAACATGCGCTACCTGTGATTCTATGAGTGATAATGAAGCGAAGTCGAGAACAGCCACGGCGCCAATGGATATTCTCTTTTTGTACGCAACGTCCACCCCAGCTACGTAGTGGATAGTTTCAGGGAGCATATCCTTACGTATCACCAGTTTGGACAACTGTAACTGCATAGCGTGTGCTTTCTCTACGGAAAACCTTGGGCTAAGTCTGATAGGCAACTTCGTCTAAGCCTCGGTGAGACAATTAGCTCCAAGATATTGTTATCTGATCTTAGCTCTTTTCACTCTTGCTTTTTCTTTCAACGACTTTCGTAAGCCTTTTTATAGCGCTTTCCAACGAGCTTCTTCGAGCATCAATCGTAACGTCTCCTCTGGTAGCTTCGATTACACGTCTGACAATGTCGCATTTTCTTCGCAATCCTGGAACAAGGAAGTAGGCATCGTCCATAGCCGTAAGCTCAACATAAATGTGTTCCATCATTTGAAGATAGTTTTCTGCCGTTTTCAAGTCTCCTTTTCGAAGCGAATCAAGAGCGTCACGTCTCAGTTCTCCGATGACATCCACTAGTCCAAGCACGTAAGAAATCGATGGAACCCCGAGTTCCTCAGGGCCAACAAACTGATTTTTCTCAATCAATCTGAGGAGTGTGTGTGCTTCAGTGTATTCCTCAAATGCTGCATTGACTGAACCAGAGTAAACCAGGTCTGGATGGCTTTTCGACACTTTGCGAAGTTTGGCAAACAGTTCGTTTGCTTCCTTAAGCAACTTTCTTGCATCATCAAATCTTTTTTGGTGCGTAAAAAGAATCGATTGTTTCGACAAGCGGGTTGCTTTGCGCATGTCGTTTTTAACTGCTTCTCGAATCTCTTCTCTCTTCCTCAGCTCGTTTTTAATCTTATCAAGAAGTGATTTCAATGACATGTAATTCACGACCAAAGGCATTAACTTAAGACATACTAAACTCGTGTACAAGTGTGGCTATGAATTTTGTTCCTTTAATGAATCCGTCCACTGTGATGTTTTCGTTAGGTGCATGTGCACGTGATTCTGCGTGGCTACACCCAACCGAAACAACAGGATAGCCAAGCCTGTTTCGAAACAGGTGCATCGGCCCAGACGCAGCGCTCGTCGGATATATGGAGGCTTCTTTGTTGTAGACTTTTTCAGCAGTTTTTATAACCGTTTGAACAAACTTGTCGGTGATCGGTGTCTTTACGGGTTCCGTTGAACCGTGATTAATCACTTCAATGTCCCCGAACCCACGATTTTTTAGATGTCTCACGAGTTTGTCAAAGATTTCATCTGGCATCTGGCGGGGAACTAGACGAAAATCTAGTTTTGCCATCGCCTTGTTAGGTAACACGGTTTTGGAGCCCTTATCGGTATATCCTGTGAGGAATCCGTTGATCGTGCATGTAGGCTGATACAACAACGCTTTTGGAACCTCTAATCCAGACACACCGTGAAGGTACTCCTTTAACCCTAACTCTTTCTTTTCTTCCTCTTCCTCATAGCGAATAGTTTTAAGACACTCAATCTCCTCAGCGGAGGGAGTTTCAACATTGTCGTAAAAGCCATCGATCAAAATTTCGTCTTTTTCGTTTTTCAACGTGTTCAGCGCCCACGCCAGACGCCAAGCGGGGTTGGGAATAAGCGGAGCATTCGCGGAATGCACATCTCTGCTGGCGCCTTTAGCTCTTAACTCGACGGATAGAACGCCTTTTAGTCCTAGGTAGACATCGGGGCGTCCTTTTCGGTTGGTGCCTCCAAATTCCCAGATGGCTGCGTCAGCTGAAAAGAGGTTTTTATGCTTTTGAATGACGGGTGATAAATGTGGGCTCCCTATCTCTTCTTCTCCTTCGATCACGAATTTTATGTTAACTGGAACGCTTCCCATGGTTTCTAGAAAGGTTTGAACAACTTTTAGCCTAGAAACAATGTTTCCTTTGTTGTCGGATACTCCTCTGCCGTATATTTTTCCGTCGCGTATTTCGCCGCTGAACGGGTCGCAAATCCATTCTTCAAGTGGTTCTGGTGGCTGAACGTCGTAATGGTTATAGAATAAAAGCGTCTTTTTTGATGTCTCTGATTTTATTTCGCCGTAAACAACGGGGTTCCCCTCCTCTTCTGGAATAATTCTTGTGGAGAGACCAACTTCTCTCATCATTTTCTCCACCATTTCTGCGCACTCCTGCATTCCCTCTCCTTTCGCTGACACACTTGGCTGCTTTACAAGTCGGACAAGATCACCGATGAATTCTTGGGAGTGAGCGTCAACATACTCGTAGATTTCTTGTAAATGCATGGCACCACTTTTCTACGTTAAGACTTATTAATGAATTGATTACTCCTACCCAACCGCTTTTTCCATAAGAAAGTACAAATCTAACCGAGTTTGAGGGGCTTTTCCAAACCCCTAAACAGTGGAGATATCCCCCGAAGTAGCCCTATCTAAGGTGTTACTTCCACAATCAAGAATGGTTTTTGGCGTCTATGAATATTCACTGATACGTCAAATGAGAAATAGATGA
>SOJA01000069.1 GCA_004376975.1 Candidatus Bathyarchaeota archaeon | reverse complement strand
TCATCTCGTATCTTTTTGCTGGGAGATTCGAAATAAGCAAACTCATAATCATCAGCGGAGTGCTCTACACACTTGTACTTATTTCTATTGGATTCTCAAGTTCAGTAATTGCTGGTATTCTTGTAGTTGCTTATGGCATTATCGAAGGCTTACTCTGTATTGGTCAGGAGGGGATTCTTTCGAGGATTACAAATAAAGAATCTTATGGAACTGACATAGGATTGCTGTGGATGGGACACCACTGTGGAAGAACGTTCAGTCTTGTCATGTCAGGTTTGCTCATATCAATGTTTGGCTTTGCAGCTCCATTCCTAGTGTCTGCTTTCATTTTAACATTCTTTTATATACCGTCATTCTTCATTCTGAGAGATCATTATAGAAAAAATAGAAATGTCTTGCAGAAGTTGTAATGTGGCGAGTGAGCATTTAAGGGAGATCAATGTTTCTCCCATAAGTGCGCTCTCGGGTAGTTATCTATTCACTGCGCCATATGTGCTAAAATAGGGCGCGCTATTCTACTTAACTCCAAGCAGCCAAAAGGTGAAATCACAACACCATGTAAGTGAAAAACATGTTAGTGGATACTCATGCTCATCTCCAATGGGCTAGCTTTGACAGAGACAGGGAAAAGGTGCTAATCAGGGCTAGAGAAGCACAGGTTAATTATATAGTGAACATTGGATTTGACGTTGACGGTAGCATAAAAGGTGTCAAACTAGCCGAACAGCACGAAGGACTCTACGCAGCTGTAGGTATTCATCCTCACAACGCCATTCAGTTAGATCAAAACATCTTGAACAAACTAAGAGAACTTTCTGAAAACCCAAAAGTCGTAGCCATAGGAGAGATCGGACTCGATTACTACAGAAATTTATCCCCAAGGGAAGCCCAGAAAAAAGCCTTCGAAGCCCAACTCTTCCTAGCTAAGGAACTAGAGTTGCCTGTTGTAATTCATGACAGAGAAGCACACAGGGACATTCTCGAAATCATTTCAAGATTCAAAGGAAAAATAAGGGGAATAATGCACTGCTTTTCAGGAAACAAAGAGATGGCTGAGCAGTGTATCAAATCGGGCTTTCTTATTTCGTTCGCTGGAAACGTTACCTATCCAAACGCTCACAAACTCCATGAAATCGCTGAATGGGTAGACTTGAGGAAAATTCTCCTTGAAACCGACAGCCCTTGGCTTGCACCACAAGATATGAGAGGAAAACGAAACGAACCAAGCTTCCTCCCCTTCATAGCGAAAAAAATCTCAAGTCTAAAAGGAGTCAGTTTAGATGACTTAGCTGCAGCCACTACAAAAAATGCTGAAGCAATTTTCAAGTTAAGTAGCGCGCGCTGAGAGTATAATCAGTGTAACCTTTTCCTTCAAGTTCTGCAATTATTTCAAGTATTTTAACCGAAATGCATCTGTGAATATCAGACAAACAGCTCTGATACTCCTCATAAACCCGCCAAATCGGTTTGCAGTCTTCCTATTACCTTATTTTGAGAATCCGTGGGACATAGATTTAAAACTTCACAATACTCCATTTTACTTGAAGTGACAGCGCCATGAATTCAGATAGAACATGCAGAATCCCAAAGGAAGCGAAAACTGTTGAGAAACCGCCCTATGTTATTGATCGATCCAGAATTCGCCGCTACGACAGCAAGAACATTATTTTTAGCAGAGTGATGTGGGATTCATCATGGAAAGGGTACCGGCGAATGTACGATGAAAAAGTGCCTAGCATAATTGCAGAAGGAGAACTCGGCTATTCTAGAGTTGATTTTGCATTAGCATATGCCTCTTGGATAGTGCATGATGCTTTTGAAGGTGGTTTCTCATGGAAAAAAATCAAACCGTATAGAGCTTCAGTGGACACTGTTGGAATTGATTGGACAAAGACGAAATATGAGGTTTATGACCAGTGTAGGATGAGCATATTTATCAAGCGGGCAGCAAGGCTTTTCGGTGCTTCGCTGATTGGAGTCTGCAAGCTTAATAGAGATTGGGTGTATGCAGATGTTGATGTCCCCGAGAGATTTGGAAACGTCATTGCTATGGCGGTTGAAATGGACGCAGATGGAATTGCAACCTCCCCTTCTGCTCCTGCTGCAGCTGCCACTGGAGTAGGTTATTCAAAAATGGCGTTCATACTTGCGGGCATGGGCGAATTTATACGCAATCTTGGGTATGAAGCAATACAATGCGGCAATGACACTGCTTTAAGCATTCCACTTGCAATTGACGCTGGACTTGGAGAACTAGGTCGCAACGGCTTATTGATAACTCCCCAATACGGTTCGAGAGTAAGACTCTGCAAGATTCTAACAGACCTTCCACTAGAACCTGACAAACCCATAGAGTTTGGTGTAAAAGAATTCTGCAAACAATGTAAGTTATGTACCGAACAATGCGAGGCAGGCGCCATTTCAATGGATGATGAACCAAGCTTTGAACCGGCGTGTCGCTCTAACAACCCGGGAGCACTAAAGTGGTATGTCGACGTTGAACGATGCTATCTTTACTGGTGCGAAAACGGCGTAGACTGTTCAACATGTATAAAGGTCTGCCCGTATAGTGCAGCATCAGCAGAAAAGGCAAATCTTTCTCCAGAAGAATTTTGGGAATTGAACAAGCCATCCGGATAAAAACCGGTGTAATAACTAAATTGGATGCAGCAAACTGTGTGCGCACCGGAATGTGGGTTTGGAAAGCTTCATATCCCGCTTTTCCATAGTCATTTACATGGCTGAAGGAATTGAATTTCTGATTTCTGGAGTAATTTTCGGTCTTGCTGCTGGGACATCTCCTGGGCCTCTTCTTGCCTTAGTGTTTTCTGAAACTCTGA
>SOJA01000028.1 GCA_004376975.1 Candidatus Bathyarchaeota archaeon | reverse complement strand
CCAACATGGAAGTGCGATCGTGCCTGCGCGTAGAAGCCGAGTGAGCGTGCAAGTTATACCGTGGGTTCATATGAGGTTTAGTGTTCGTTCCACGATTCGGATGCAACACGGCTTATCTCTGTTTACAGCACTGCTCGGTTGAGTTTATGAGCCATCTCTCCAGTACATACAAGTCTTGCTTCAGAAATGAGTTACTGTGATTTATTGGTTTTCAACGATTCAGATAAGGCTGGGGTCTCCACATGGGCTTTCATGGTGTCAGTTTGTATGGTAGTGGTTTGTTCGTTCAGAAATTTCTTGTCACAGGATGGACAGCTTTCAAGGATTTTAAATTTCGGCAACTTGCGTTTTATTCTGACGCTTCTGTCAAGTTCTGTCCAAGCGTTTCCACATGATTTGCAGAGGAGAACTATTTTCTCGCTTTCTTTTCTTGCCTTTCTGTACGAACCATAACCAAGGATTGTTGAAGCAATCGTTGTTAAGCCGAGCAACCCTAAACATGTTCTTGAAGCAGTCCAGTAAGGCACCGCCCAGCCAAGGCTAAAACTAAGATTGTAATTATAGAGAGTACTATGGACGATCCAGTCCAGCTGGAACAACATTAACATCGCAAGAACTAAAGCTCCATCCATCAGCAAAAAAGGGACAAACGCCCTTCAATCTCTCAGTTTCAATGATTTCAACGCTCCTTCAGATTAGTTGGATGCAAGGGAAGTGAAGCCTTTATTTGACACTTACAAGAATTCTGTTCTAAGTTGGAATCTCTCATCACTGATCTGGTTTAACCCGTTGATTCGGACCTAGAATTCCCACATCAACATCCTGCTCGTCTTTTTTGACTTTGTTGCCTAACATTGCATTGCAATAGGGACAGACATTCACAAGCTTCGCTTTTCCACTGCTAAAATCCAGCATGACTAAAGGCTTGCCAAAAGTCTTCTTACAAGAAGGACAAGAAATAGCCATAGAATTCCCTTTCAAAGCCTGAAGCTTGCCACCAGCCGACTTGCTC
The DNA here is from genome assembly GCA_004376975.1 of Candidatus Bathyarchaeota archaeon. Next base: position 8,174 of record SOJA01000028.1, on the reverse strand, counting down.
GTCCGCTTGCGGGCAGGCTTTCTATTACTGAAGCTTTTCCATAAGCCAAAACCCAGTAAGGCAGCACTTAAAATGGAAGGAACAGCCAAACAAAAGATAATTGAATGCATAATAGCAGAATACGGAGTGGCCCAATCAAGACTATACCACAATCCAAAATTGTACAGATCACCGTGAACAACATAGTCCATCCTACCTAGCAAGAACCAAACGAAAAGCGCACTGAAAATCCACAAAACAAGAAGAACCTTCACAAAATGGGAAGTGTCCAGCAAGTCTTTCAAACTCATACAGATAACCCAAAAACAAGAGCTAACAACAAGCAACATAAGCCTTATGAAACAGAAATCCAAATTCTGGAACCCTATTCAAAATCAACACAGACACCGAAACAAGCCAGCAACAACAGAAGAAAAGCAAGTTCGAGTTTTCAGATTAATATTGAATAGAAACAAGATGAGGGGAAGCATATAGGTTAGTCTCAAGAGGTGCAGCTTGTAAGCGAAAGCAGAGTTTACGTAACGCATGCTGGATGTATTTCAGAACGCCGCGGAGATCAGTGATTATGGATGCTGAGAATATGAAAATGTAGGCTAAATGCGGCAGTATTAGCCAAGTTGGCACGTTTACCGGGAAGTTCTGGAATGTTGGCAACAGCACTGTAAGCAAAGGTATGAACAGTAGAAGGTTTGAGTGATGTGGTTTCAAGAATGTAGCTGCTTGATTTGTTTTAAGCATTATTGAGATTGAGGCTATAAAGAGAATCCATTCAGCGGCTATGTTTACTGGACTTTTGATTCCTATGTTCATTCCAAAAGGAGATAAATAATATTGGGTTGTTATCGGCCAAAACAATTGTATGTTTCCTCCTACAATGAAGTCTCCAATCAAGAAGTGTTGAGTTAGAGCTGCGAAGTATGGTGTTGCCTTTTTCTTGTAAACTATAAAAAATGGAATAAAAACTATGAATGCTGCAACTATGGAATGAGTTGGGCCTCGGTGTTGAAGTTGTGGGATTAGAATGTCTACGTCTGGTATCACTGATAATAATAGAATGAGTGGCATGTTTATGTCAGTCTTAGACGCTTTTGATGTTAAAAATCCGCAAATGTGTCCGAGTGCTAAGTGTCCAACTGCATACAAAATACTTATCCTCCGAAACTGTGAATGAGCAGATGAAAAGGAGTCATAGTCTTATTTAGGTGTTGGTTAGCCGCCCGGTTTTTGTGGGCAGGATGACTACCAGCATGTTTCAAGCTAACAGATTCAAAAGGGATAATTTTTTGGCACGATCGGACACAGATGTTTCCTTTTCTTTTCAGGGTTTCTTTTGGTTTTTCAATTTCCTGTCTGGGTTTTGGTGGGAGTTGTTGTCACAATCTGATCTATCGATTTATGCGTCTCTTCTCCGGTGAGAATCCGGAGAGTTTGCTGTTTCATGTCATTCTTTTGAGGAAACTTGTTTGCTCTTGCTGTTTTTTAGAGTTCTTCTGGTGTTAAAGGTGCTTGTCATGTCGCGTGTGTTAGCTGCGCTAAGCATGATTTTCGAAAGATTAGTTGCACAGAAGTTATGGTTTGTGTTTTTTGTATCATAGGGTTCTTGCTTTTGGATGTTTGTGAAGTGTATTTGTGTAGTTATCATAGACAATAACGTTTATTAAGATTTAAGATATGCTATACAGAGCAGGAGTCAGATAAGATGTCCATACAAAGAACCCGTGTTGAAATTATCCTGATCGTTGCAACGATAGGAATTGTCGTAAGCGTTTTGGCAGCAAGCTTGCTTAGTGCATACCAAAGAGTCCCAAGTACTGGAAATCTAAGGACGGTTGGAGTAAGTGTGTATTGGGATAGCGCTTGCACCAGTAACGTAACAGATATTGATTGGGGTTTTCTGGAGCCTGGAGACATAGCTAATAAGACGGTGTTCATAAAAAATGGAGGTACGCTACCTGTAGTGCTTAATATAACAACAGACAATTGGGACTCAACATCAGCTTTCGAACATATAACTCTAAGCTGGAATCAAGAAGGCAACGTGCTAAACACTACAGTGCCAGTTGTTCAAGCAGTTTTAACCCTTTCAGTTTCACCGGATGTGAGTGGAGTCACAAGCTTCAGCTTTGACATAATAATAACCGGAACAGAACAAACATAAGAAACATAGAATCTCCATTTCAATCCCCACTTTTCCACAGCCAAAACGCCGCAAAAAATTTTCTAGGGAAAAAGCACAGCAAAACAGAGCGAGCCTAGCTTTTAAATTAAAGTTAGAGTTAGTACAGCACCTGTGATCAAAGGAATCATAAGGTTGTCACTTATCGGCGTAGGAGAACACTCGACAGACATTCCAGTCATTGCAGCTATAAAGGCTCTAGTTGGATCGATGAAGCATAGGGTTCCTATAAAAGCAAAGATAAAACCGGAAAGAGAGCCTTCAAGACATTTAGTTTTGTTAAATGGAAATCGTGTTTTTCCAAGCTTCCCGCCGAATAGGGCTGCGAATCCATCGCCTAACGTGAGCACAGCAATTGAAGCATACCCAATCGACGGTGGAAAAACAACTAGTGAAATTATTATGCCGAAGGCGTAAAAAATTGGAGCTGTTGCGAATTCATATTGTTCCAATTTGACAACGGCATGTGAAGTTATGGAAGTGAATATGGGGAAGATTGCTCCTGTGATTCTAGCTAGTTCAGCCATAATGTAAATAAGTGTTATAAGAAAAATTAAGAGAGCTACAAGATAACGGTTGATAAAGTATGAGCAAATGAAGGGTATTGCGAAACCGCTAATGTGAACTGTTTCACGGATGATTTGGTTTCTTGTGAGATTTCGTTTAGGTTTTTCAGGTTTCATTTGTGTTATGATCGGCAAGATTTCGTGCAATCTTCCGGTTACGGTGTAGTCTGATTTGGCGCTTAGCATGAAATCGGGGTTATATCCTATCTTTAAATCGGCGTACTTGAACATTTGCAGGTTGTTTCGATCGTCAGCAACTAGGATACAGTTTTGTGGAGATATGCTTTCACTTCGTAGGATTTCTTTTAGAATTATTGCCTTTCCATTCTTTGTTATGACATCTCCTTTGATTTCACCTGTGAATTTGCCGTTGGCAGTTTTCAGTTCTAAACCGAAAGCGTAGTCTGCCTTGAGCTTTGTTGCTAGTTCCTGGATGAAAATGTTGGGAAGACCTGAGCTTATGAGAGCGGTTTTCCATCCCTTGTTGTGCAGAGACTCCAGAACTTTAATTGAATCCGGGAGCAAAGGCATTTTCTCATAGTAGTAATGTAGTTCCTCAATGGTGTACCCTTTGAAACATTCATAAATTTTTTTCAAAGCAGTTTCAAGTGATGACAAACCAACTTCGTAAAGAAGACCATAGACTATGATTTTTAGGAAATTCAGAAATCCAAGCCTTTTTGTTGCTTCGAAAGGTATGTAACGCCTTTTAGGCAACAAGACGCCCTCCACATCGAATACTACTAGACCCCTTGGTTTTTGCTTGTCAGTCCTTGGAATCATTCAACCAATTGTCTCCATCATTTTCGCATTTTTATATTGTTGTCTATTTAAGAAAATCTGACGTTATGAGTGTTGTCTTTTGGTGAACATTTGAAATTGAGTATGAGAATTAGGTATTGACGGTTGCCGTTGTTTTGGCCGAATAACGCGTCGATACAGAGGTTTGTGGACGTGTATATCTCTTATTAAGCGTGCGCGCCTGGCTTGGAGTTATTGGTCATATGGTTTCTCCTTCGGTTAACAGGTGTTGGTGATCGCATTTGTTATATGTCTCTATGTAATGGAGTAATGGAGGGTTATGGATGATTCAGATAATTGGGCTTGAGGGTTTGCCAATAGTGATGGAAGGAGATGATTTAGCTGAGCTTATCTGTAATGGTGCTGAGCGACAAGGAATTCACATTGTAGATGGCGATGTCATAGTAGTCACTCATGTTTTTGTTTCTCGTGCGGAAGGAAACGTTGTAAATCTTGACGGAGTGAAGCCTTCACAGTTTGCAGTGAATTTGGGTCAACGGCTTAATAAGGATCCAGCCCTTATCGAGGTTGTTCTCCGTCAGTCGAAAAGTATTGTTCGAATGGGTGGTGGAAACATAATTGCTGAAACCAGTCATGGATTTGTTTGTGCCAATGCTGGGGTGGATAAATCTAATGTCCCAGGAGAAAGAAATGTTGCGTTGTTGCCTGTGGAGCCTGATTGTTCGGCGCAGAGGATTCGGGGTAAACTGAAGAAGTTGACTGGAATGGATGTTGCAGTTATCGTTTCTGATACTCATGGTCGACCTTTACGTGATGGTCAGATTAATGTTGCTATAGGTGTTGCTGGAATTGATCCTATTCGAAGTCTGATGGGGGAGAAAGATTTGTTTGGGTATGTTCTGAAGGTGAAAAGAACTGCAATCGCTGATGAACTGGCTTCGGCGGCTGAATTGGTTATTGGACAAGCTGCGGAAGGTATTCCTGTTGCGATAATTCGTGGATATGCTTATTTGAAGTCTGAGAAGGCGAAGGCAACTGAACTGATTAGGCCGAGGGATAAGGACTTGTTTGTTTAGTGGTGTTTGAAGGCAACTTCTTTTTTCCATGTGCTGAAGAGATGCGCGAAGAAATTCTGCGAACAATGATGTCGTAGAGTAGGTATCCTAGGAGGATGCTTATTGTGCCTTGAATCGCGTTGAATGCTGCTGTTAGGGGGCTTGTTGCAATTACTACCGTTTGGGGGATTTTGTGATAAATGGGAAGGATTATTAGGTTTGCACAGAACATGACTGTGATTCGTAGGGTGACGCCAAGGATTAATGATGAAGCTTTTGCGAGTTTTTCCGATTTTATGAGCAGACTGTGGATGAAGGCCATCCCCAGTATTGTTGAGAATTCTGCTAGAGCTTTCATTGATGCTCCAATAAGGTCGCCGCTGCGTGTGAGGATTGCTAGGAAGGCTACTGCCGAGGTTGTTGCTCCAGGTGTTAAGCCGAAAAGCAGCAGTGAGAGCACTATTGGAATGCCGGTGAAATCAAATTTTAGATATGGGAGCCAAGGGAATGGGATTTTCAGGTGTGAAAACTTCATGGAGTAATCGAAAACTATTACTAGAGCGCCTAGAATAGCGGTGCCAGCAATTGTTTTTGCGTCTTTTTTCATGTCATGTTCACTTCAAGCTGGAAACGACGTTCTAGAAGCAACTATTTAAGCTTATAAGTTGTTGTTCATATGTTGGTTTTGCAGTTTTTTCAGTTGTTTTTGCTCTGGAGAGAGTTAGTGGGAATCAGATGGGTTGAAAAACGCGCATTACAACTGTGATCATGAAGCCTGTTCCTAGTGCTAGGGCTACTAGTCTTAGGCGTTTCTTTTCTATCACGATGTTTCTTGAGTAGCCGGTTGAGGAGGATAGTAGTTCAGATGTTACTAAGAGGATTATTGCTGTGACGGCGAGCCAGAGGCTTATGTCTGATGTGGACAGGGGGAAATTCATTTGTTAGCCTTCTATGAATCTGTACCAGACTTCGATTGTCTGTCCGTCTAGAGATGTTTTATCTTGATGTATCGTGACTATTTTTCCTGTGGTTTTGGCTATTGCACAGGTTATTGCGCTTACGAGGGGGCATCCTAGAAAATGAATGCTTTTCAGGTTTTGTTCTCTGCTGTAGAGGTTTTTGTATATGGAATCATAGATTTTTAGGTGTACTTGGTTTTTTTCGGTTTTCATTTCAATTTCTTTTGCTAGTTGGAAGTTTTCAAGGATTAGTTGGGGAAGGCTGTCGCATAAGTCGGTGAGCTCTAGTTTTGTGATGTCTGTTCTGAGTTCTTTTTCGAATTGTGTTAGGAGGCCTAGGCCTGGTGGGGCTACGCATATTCCTTTTGGGGTTTTGAGTAGGAATTTGCTTTTTGCGATTTCTTCGATGGAGGGCATGTCTGGGCCGCTGTCTTCTGAGATGAAGACTATCATGTTTTTTAGACCTTTGAGGTGTTCTGGGAGGTAGATTTCTTTTGGGTAGGGTGGTATGTAGTAGCTTTTTCCTTTGTATTTTAGGTCTTTGATTATTCGGTCTATTGTGTGGTAGGATGATATTGCTGTGGAGTCTAGGAGGCTGCTTTTGACGTATTTTATGGGTCTGACGAAGAAGAAGAGGGCGCCCCAGAAAGTTAAGCCTAAGCCGATGAAGGCTAGTACTTGTGAGTTGTTCATTATTGAGAAGATGAGGGATAGAGCGCCTGGGATTATTAGTGTTATGCCGATTTTGCCGGATGGAATGCGTCTTGCCTTTGTGAGTTCAAGTTTCAGGTTTTCGTTGTTTGCTTGTAGTTGTTCGATTGTTTCTATTAGATATTGTGTACTGGTTAGTTCGACTGGTTCGTTCTCTGTTTCTTGTGTTCTTTGTGTTTTGTCAGGGCACATGGTTTTCAGAATCAAATAACGCTGGTCATCTTTTAAGGTTTCTAGATACTTAATACTTAGCTTTCCATATTAGTCTAGGTCTATTTTTCATAGAGATTATGTCTTTTTTTATGAATCCGTATTCTTCTAGGTTGTTCAAAGTTTCTAGCAGTTTGGTATAATTCATGGATTTCTTTTGGTTTTTATTTATTGCTGCGTTTATTTCTCTTGTTTCCATGGTCTTCTTTTTTTGGGCAAGTTCCAAGAGTGTTTGGAGGATTAGTTTTTCGTTTGGAGAGGCAAAGCTGTTGAAGATTTTCTGGTTGTTTGTTTTTTTTCTCCATTCGTTTGATTGCTGTGCCGTTTTGGTGAATGCTATGAAGCCTATTGACAGAACTAGTAGTATTTGTTGGGCAGGGACGCCGAGGGAGATTAAGGACTGGGTCTTCAGTGGCTCCCAGTATGATGCGATGATTTGTCCAATAATTAGTAGTTCTTGTTCAAGTTGTTGGATGTTTGTTGAGTTTCGTGTTAGGATTATTAGGCTGATTCTGACGTATTTTTGTGCCACTGTTAAGCCTGTGTTGAATGTTGCTATTTCGTACCAGTAAAGTGTAACTTGCGTGTAGTTCTGTGGGCTTTCAAAAACGAGGTATCGAGCTATTATGGGAACGTCTTCTAGGAGTTGTATGTCTCTTGAGTCCAGTACTGATACGAGAGGATATTTTCCTTGAGCTATTTGCCATGTTATTAGGCATACTTCCCAGCTGTGAAGTTTTGAGATGCTGTTTGCAACTCCTAGGTCTACGTATACTGTTGAGGTTGAGGTGTTGGTGGGGAAGTAGGCGTACATTAGTGAGGCGTCTTGATATGCTATTCTTTCATAGTCTCTATCTCTGTAGAGGAATCTAAGTGTGTAGTTTACGTTTTGGTCTGCTGTGATGGTTGCTGGAAAGATGTTGGTTGCGTTCTCCCATCCTGATGTTACTCCTATGGCTTCTGGGGCAATGGCGAATGTGGGTGCTTGAATGGTTAAGGTTATTATGGAGCAGCTTATTAGCAAGAGGAAGAGTTTGGTCCAGAATTTTTGTGAAGTTTTTGTTTTGAATGGGTTGAGAAAGTTGCCGCAGTTCGTGCAGAAGTTTTCAAGGTTTTTGTGGCTTTTTTTGCATTTTGAACAAGGTGGTTGTTCTTGTTGTGTGGGAAGAATTTGTATCTTCAGGAGTTTTTCTGCTATGAGGAGGATTAGTAGCATTCCGATGAAGATTAGCAGTAAGCCTGCGACTGTGTGGAAGATGAGCATGGCTATTTCTTCGCCGAACCAGTATCCAATGGAAATGATTGTTGTTATGCGGATTATGTTTAGAATTTCAAATGTGATGAAGCCTAGTGCGAAGAGGCTTATCTTCTTTAGAACGGAGGCTGAGGCGACCAACGTTAGAAAAGTGGCGAACATGGTGAAGGCTATTAGAGTGTATATTCCTGAGCATGCCAAATCAATTGAGAACGATAACGGTTCTCCCGCGGAAGTGGTAAGCACTATTATTGGGGGTCCCAAGGATGAAGATAATGTGACTGGCAAACCCATGGTTTTCAGCAAAGTGAACGATGCTTGCGTGTTAAAGTTACCCATAGTCCCGCCTACTTTATACATGAACTGCGTGGGTGGAGGCACCAAAAAGAAGAGGAACAAAATTGGAAAAATCAACACGAACAGTATTTTCAGGTTGAACAGAATCAACGTGACTCCCATGATGAAAATGGGAATTGACAA
>SOJA01000207.1 GCA_004376975.1 Candidatus Bathyarchaeota archaeon | reverse complement strand
GCAGATACGTGTAGAAGAACTCTGTGGGGACGCCAAAGGGCAGATTGATTGCCACGAAAGTCATGGTGAAGACTGTTCCGTCACCATCGAAGGATGGACCTCCAAGGGTGGCGAAGGCAGCCCAATAAGTTCCCTCTGTTGTATTTACTAAGTCTTTAAGCTTCAATGGCGGATCGTGGATAATTCCTGCGTAAGGGCTTGGTGGTTGAACAGCGGGATAGTCTTCAACAGTCATGGTTTGAGTGTGACTTACGTATGAAAGGTAAGTCTTGTTCCATGCCATTTGAATGTCCAAACCTGCAAGGTCTGCAACGTCTTCGATTACACAAGCAACGGTGAACGTTTGACCGTTACTCGTGATTTCGGCTTGTGGTGAGGGCTGAGGATAGAATCTGACAGTGGTCGTCTGTGCGAATGCTGAGGGTGTTAGTACTACGAATAAGCCGAGCAAAAGTGTCGATGTAAGCAATATGCTAATAGCTTTCTCCATCTTTAGTTTCATCTATTTTTTTCTCCTTTCTCTTCAGCAATTATTACAACTATCATTTCTATAATTAAAGGTTTCTGGAAGATTTCTCTATTCACTAATCTGTCTAACAAAACCTGAAACAATGTGTCATCCAGCACTCAAGAGAGAAATGCACAATACAGGTTTGTCCCGTAGTCAAGGTCGCGACGCAACTTGCTCGGGCAGGAAAACGCACATATGCTTAGGGTTAGAAAGGTTTAAATTCAATACTGCAAGCGTCTTCAATTGTCTCAACGACCGTTAAGGTGATTCGATGAGAAACCTTCATTTAAGTCTAGGAATTATCATACTGTTTTTCGGGGTCATCGTTTTTTCAGTGTCAAACCAATTCACTGAAACTGACTTCATAGAAGTTGAAGGATCGAGGGTTGAAAACGCTCCTTATGGAGAGTGGGAAACCTCTGCCCAGTTTGCTGGAGGTGAAAGACTGTTTGTAGCATTTGCTATGCCTAACATGGAGTTTGTTCCTAATGGCGAGCAGGTTAGCGCCACAATTTGGGTTAGTATAATTGACCCAGAGGGTGGTAACACTACTCTTCGAGTTGATTTCAAAAATCCCTCGGCACCGCGGCTCAACGTTACTCTTGAGTCAAAGGCTGATGGTTTGACTGTTGGCGAGCTTCGCGGAGGTTTTTATGGTGCTCCGCCGGACATAGGTGGAGTAGCAAAGTATGCTGGTAATTATACTGCAATCGTTTATACTTTTGGAATTGCTATGGCAGAAGCGTATTATTATCGCCCTGATGGCAAGTTGCCGCGTCTTGCGTTCTGGGTGTTTGTTCGCACATATCCTTATGGCGTTTTTTTACCTGTTGGCGTAGTGTTGATTGTTGGAGGCGCTTCGCTGTCTGTTTGGGCGGCAAAAACGTCAAAACGCCCGTCTAGGCGTTCGAGTAAGCGCAGATAGATAGAGTGGGCGTTGGCTTGGGAGAAATATTGGTGGAGGATGGTTTTGCTATTTCTTCTTTGTGCCGTAGAGGTGGCATGCAACGTAGTGTTTTTTCCCTATGTCAATTATCTGTGGCTCTTTAGTTCGGCATATGTCTCCTATGTAAGCAGGACATCGGGTGTGGAATCTGCATCCGGAAGGTGGGTTAATGGGACTGGGAATTTCACCTTTAATAACGGTGTCGACACGTTTTGCTGTTGGGTCAGGCACCGGCACTGCTTCGATTAATGCTTTCGTGTAGGGATGAAGAGGTTCAAAGATTACTTTCTCGGTGTCACCCATCTCCATGATTTTTCCCAGGTACATAATGGCGAGGCGGTCACACATGTGACGCGAAAGCGCCAAGTCGTGAGTAATGTACAAAAAGGAAGCGCCGCGTTTCTGAACTAGCGCTATCATGAGCTGAAGGATCTCAGCTCTTATTGATACGTCCAGCATGGATACTGGCTCGTCCGCAACTATGAATTCAGGGTCAACGATAAACGCTCTGGCTACAGCAACTCTTTGCCTTTGTCCACCACTTAACTCATGAGGGAACCTTAGAATAAACTCGCTGGCAGGCGTTAACTCCACGTCTTCCAACATTTGACTTACTTTTCTCTCAACTTCTTTGGATCCGGATGATGTTAGAAGTCTAAGAGGCTCGGCAACGATGTCGCCAACGGTCATCCTCGGATTCAATGATTCGTATGGGTCTTGAAAGATAATCTGCATGTTTCGTCGTATCGGTTTCATTTCGCTTTCAGAAATTGATGTAATGTCTTTGCCGTGGAAGTAAGTTTTTCCACCGGTGGCTTCAATTAGTCTGAGTACAAGTCTTCCTGTTGTGGTTTTTCCGCTACCGCTTTCTCCGGCTAAACCGAAAATCTCACCTTTTCTTATACTAAAGGAAATATCATCTACCGCACGTACGAAAAGTTCCTCTTTCGAAAAAACACTTCGGAAGAACCCTACTTTTACGGGAAACCATTTCTTTAAGTTTTCAGCTTTTATTATTATTTCTTCCATACATTGCTTCCTCCTTTATCCTTTGACCAGATGGCATGCTGTAAGATGATTCTTAGTTATTTCTCGTAGCTTCGGCACTTTTTTCTTACATACGTCCATAGCATATTTGCATCTTGGGTGGAATCTACATCCAGGGGGTGGATGCAGTAGATCGGGTGGGAAGCCAGGGATTGAAACCATTTCCTGCTTTTCAGATTTTATACTTGGGAAGGATTCTATTAGATCTTGCGTGTAGGGGTGCAATGGTTTTTTGAATATTTTTACTATGTCTCCATATTCGACTAGATAACCCGCATACATTATGGCGATTTTTTGGCATATTTCAGCGATCATTGAAAGGTCGTGTGCAATCATGATGACTGATAGATTCAGCTTGTCCTGTAGATTTCTCATTAGTCTTAGAACTTGTGCTTGTACGATTACGTCTAGGGCTGTACCTGGTTCATCGGCGATAACAACGTTAGGGTTGCAAGCTAGGGACATTGCTATCAATGCACGTTGCTTCATTCCACCGCTAAACTCGTGTGGAAAATTATCAACTCTTGAAGGTTCTATTCCTACCATCTCAAGAAGTTTCGCCGTTCTTTCTTTGGCTTCTCTTCTAGTAACGTCTGGCTCATGTATCAGAATGGCTTCAGCAATTTGATCTCCTACCTTGTAGAGGGGATTTAGAGCATTCATAGCACCTTGAAATATCATTGATATCGTTTTCCATCTGATTTTTTTTCGCATTTCGTTCTCGTTAAGGCGGACTACGTCAATGTCTTTAATGAGAATTCTTCCGTCAACTATTCTTCCGTTTTGGGGGAGTATTCTAAGTAGAGACAAAGCCACTGTCGTCTTGCCGCATCCTGATTCTCCGGCTAACCCCATGGCTTCTCCTTTTTCTAGCTGGAAACTTACTCCTTCTGCAGCCCTTACAGGTCCCCTGTCTGTTAAGTAGTAGGTGGATAAGTTTTGAACATCAAGTATTGGCATGTTAATCTCTCAGATTTCTCGCTTCTTCTTTCAACTTTTCCAAGCTTAGGAAAAGAACACGGTATTACATATATAAGTTTTAGGCTGGACATTCGCACCAATAAAATGCAACGTTCTTGATGGAGTTTCGAAATGCTTAAAGGCTGGCATTTGTCTAGAAAAGAATGGCGGACAAGAGGTAACTTTATGGAAAGCCGTTACACCAGCAGGGATGTTGACCTATCGCTGCTAAGTAAATGGGTTGAACGTTTTTTCGAGAAAAAGAGTTTTACGATGATAAAAGAAGATGAAACTATAGGATACAGGATCATCGCAAGACCTTCGTATGTTCACGACATTATTGGTAAAGTCACCGTTGTTATTTCAGGCAACTCGAACGATTTCGTGGTGGAATTTTTCTCTGGGATGCGGTCGAGTGCCCTTACGAAGATTGGCAGGCTCACAACTTTCTTTGGTGGAGGAATCTTATTTTTGAAAGGAGTAAAAAGTCAAGAGGCTGAGGAAAAGCTTGAGAGGAACTTCTGGATTTACGTGGATGAGAAAATCAATATCTTAGCAGGTCCTGCCAACAGGCAACGAAGCGAAAAAAAGGGCTGAAGGCCTGTTGAAGGCCAAAACTCCTTTGAAGGCTTGTTCGTAATCAGTTGTATTAATTTGTTAGCGTCTTTTTCTCAGTTTTGGATTTAGAATTTCGTCTAGAGAGAATCCCATTAGGATAAAAGCCATTGCCATCAATGCAATTGCAACGCCTGGAGGTATTACCCAGAACCAGTAATCGCCAACCCCTTTCACGATGGCAGTTTGTGTTCTACTAAAGTCGTAGAGCATTATTCCCCATGAACATATGTTAATGTCACCCAGCCCAAGCCATGCTAAGGATGCTTCTGCAATAATGGCGCCTGGAACAGATGTTGCTAAGGAAATGTATACCAGTGCAAATATGTTAGGGAGAATGTGTCTATATATTATGTAGCCTGTGCTAGCTCCGGATGCTTTTGCACTTTCGATAAATGGTCTTTCTCGCAGACTGAGTGTCATGGATCTCACAGTTCGTGAGAAGCCCATCCAACCCATGAATATTAACACGCCTATTATGTTCCAGATTGATCTGCCAAGTACCGTAACTAGGACTATCAGCAGCGGCAGTCCTGGTATCACCAAGAGAAAGTCTGCAAATCTCATCAACCCCTCATCAACTAAACCGCGAACATAGCCTGCAATTAGTCCTACGACAAGTCCGATTAACACGGAGAAAACGGCTGTAAGAATTCCTATCATAAAAGAGATTCTTGTTCCATGCACGAGCATAGTGAAAAGGTCTCTTGGTGTATCTCTTGGAATCGATGATGTGCCGAGCAAGCCGTATGTTTTGCCATATAATATAATCTGTAAATTGTCAATGTAGAGGTCTAAATCGATGGCTCCCGCTTCTTCATCGAAGATTGTAACTATGAACTCGAATGTGTACTTTCCAGTACCTGTGAATATCGTTTTTTCGATTGTCCCATATTCAATTGTCTGATCAGATGTACTGTACCATTTTGATCCGATGTTGACGGAGCCAAAGTTGTGTCCAGCTACGAAGTATGAGGTAGGTTCATTTCCTCTTCGAAATGTAATGGTGGTTCTGACAGGGAATTTACCCATAGAAGTTTTGTTTTCGAGACGCAATGAGTAATGCCACCAGAAGGATCGGGGTTCGTCCTGATAAGGAAATTCGAATTCGTATTCAAAGTTTATGTTGATTTTTCCCGCCGCAGGAGCAGTCTCACTTTCTTGACGTTCATATGATATTTCCACGCATCCGTCATCGTTGTGGCTTCCCCCAGATGAGCTGTATTGATACGAAACGTATTGCGAATCGTTTTGTATTTTCCATTGAGTGTTAAACAGTTCCTCTGAGATAAATTCATGGTCCTCTACCACAATCATGTTTTCTGACAGGTGTTGCATGCCCAGTAAGGACTTGTACCATATCGGAACACATAGCTTGTCAGCTATTTTAGGCCTATCAGAGGGGTAATATCCTGTCATTTTAGGCTTTAGTGGATCCAACGGTGCTATAATCGGAGCAAAAATGGCCATGATGGCGAAAGCAAAAATTATTCCTATTCCAAGCATTCCTCGTTTGCTTTGCTTATACTGATTCCAGAACCCCTTAAACCTCTGTATCAAGAAGGAAAATTGTCTTTTACGTGATGCCATGTTTATCACCCATATTTTATTCGCGGATCTATAACACCATACAAAAGATCTGCAACAAAGTTTGCAACAATTACCAACAGTGCTATTACGTAGAAGAATGCTTGCATCGTAGGAACATCAGAAGCTGATATAGCGCTCCAAACCATTAACCCCATGCCTCCATACGAAAAGACTGTCTCGGTTATTATGGCTCCAGAGATAAGGAAGCCAAATGTCAGTGCGGCGCTGGTTATTAGCGGCAGCGACGCGTTTTTCAAAACATGTTTGAACAGAACGACTCTTTCAGGTAGTCCCTTTGCCCTAGCTGTTGTCACGTAATCCTCAGTGATTGTTTCCAACACAGTAGCCCTCGTTAAAAGAATCCAGCCGCCGAACAGAAAAATGAAAAGGGTTATTGCAGGTAGAGTTATCATGTAAAGGCGGCCAGCGATGATGGATAATATACCTTCGGGACGGCTGATTTGCCAGGCTATGGGTTCGATGCCTCCTACCTCAAACCAGTCTAACTGAATACAGAATAGAGACAACATGATCCAGCCTATCCAAAACACGGGGACAGAGTACGTCGCTAGGGACGTTGTAACTAGGAGTGTGTCCACGCTACTTCCTCTTTTGTATGCAGCGATTACCCCTAACAGAATACCTACTATCATTGCGCCTAGTTCGGCAATGCCCATGAGAAACAAAGTATTAGGAAGCGCTATCATAATGTCGTTCTGCACATAGTTCTTTGTTTCGTAGCTATATCCAAAATTCCAAGTGAACATATTAATAATGTACATTACGTACCTTTCATGAAGAGGTTTATCAAACCCATACAAGGCCTCAAGCTCTGCTAAGCGTTCTGCCGACATGCCACGGCCAGCTAAGTTGGTTACATATTTGTTTAAGGTTGTCCCTGGCATCATATTGAACAGGAGAAAGTTTACACTTGCAACTAGAAAGACTAAAAGGATCATGTAAACGATTCTTCTCAATATGTACGATTTCAAACCCATGGTGCCCACCATCCATACATGCATGACTAAAGTTTGAATTCTTATTTAAGCTTTGGTTTGACGTTAATTGTCACCTTGCACACCCGTTTCCCTATGCAAAACTAAATAAACACATCTCTGGATGCTAAAGAACTTCACGTTCTTGAAGGCAACACTCGCACAAAACTAAAGATTATCTCAAAATATAAAAAAAAGGGGGGAAAGACAGTAGTTTTACGATTCTGTTTGCTTATGGCGGCGGAATGTCGAACTCTTGACCGTATTTGCCTGTGACTGTGACTATGTCGAAGATGTCAACTTTAGGTATTCCAGGCGCCAAGTCTGCTCCTGGGAACCAGTTAACATCTGGCACTGCTCCACCTTCACTGCCATAGGCAGAAGCTGCAATGACTACGTCGAAGATGTCGATCTTGTAGCCTCCAGAGGGCTTCTTGACAAAGTCAATCTCGCCCAACAGTGGTTTTTCCATGTAGAAGTGTGAACTGCGTTTCAGTGTCATTCCGTGACCTACTCCAGGTATGAACTCTGTCACATAGAACATGCCGCATCCTTCTAGGATAGTGTTCCATGGCTGGTTGTTCGGCGTGTATCCGTATGGATCACCGACAGCTAGGTAAGTGACTGTTATAGCCTGGCCAAGGTATGTTGGGTTGATTATTCGTATGTCAGCCGCGTTCGCGCTCAAGTCAGACATGTATATGTCATAGTCTACGCCGAGAGTTAGTGGTGTGCCGCTTGCGTCCGCGCTTTTAACCCAGAACACCTTGTCGGTTGTGCCTAGGTAGCCAGTAGTCCCGTCTGCAGTTAAGGTTTCGGTGGTTTCTACGCTAATGCCGCCGGCTGTGAACCAGTCGAATGACAAGAGGTATACGCCTCCTTGGTATGTGCTCCAGTAACCTGGAACGTCCCAGTAGTAATCAATGGTGCCCGCGTCGGGGATGCGGAGGGTCTTTATGTCTTGAACACCTGGGTTAATCCATGCATCTACCACTTGGTAGTAGTACCAAACGCTGGCGTAGATGTGAGTCGTGTTAACGTTTTCTCCTTGGTTGCCAGTTACTGGTTTAGTGAAGTAGCCGTCGCTTCTGTAGTTCTGAGTGATATGTGCCTTTGTCTCGGTGTCATCTGGGTCTACCCATGTGCTAGTTGTCCAACCAGTGATGAAGCCGTTTTGGTCGGCTGCACTGACGTATGGCGGTGCATCTATGCCGCTAGCCATGTTGAACCTGTCAAGGTTCTGATAGTCGTAGTACCAGCTTGAAGAAATAATGTTCATAGCGACTGGTGCGCCTATAGTTCCGTATACAAGTGGACCACCAGATACTTTGTAAGCATTCATGAAAGTGTAGCCATTTTCAGGTCCGACACCTTCTCCGTTGACAACGCCTTTTATGTCGCTGTTCCAAGCCCAGAAGCTCCGTGCGCTCCATAACGGAATGGTAATTTGCATGTCAGCGTGGAAGCCCAAGGCCTTCTTGAGCTCTGCTTGAGCTGTAGCGAAGTCTGGCGGGTAGTATGCAAGCTCCAACATTGCGTCAAGTTCAGGGTAGTTGCCAAGGTTGCTTTCGTTCTTGCCAGTGACGTAGTTGGGACCTTTCGGGTACCAATAGTCATCATGATACAGGTCGTGGACGCTTAGGGCTGGGAACCTTCCTAGGCTCCATCCACCAGTGTAAATGTGGTAGTTCATGTTTACCATGACTTTGTCGTACATTTCATTCAAAGCACCATAAGTCACATCGCATGGCATACCAATTTTTAGCATGATGTCAAGCAGTATGTTTCCAGCACAGAACCTTCTAAGGTCGTTGTTCCTGATGCATATCTGAATAGGATCCATGTCTTGGCCTGGCTTCTGCGGGTGATCGCTAGGATAAGTCCTGATGTATTCGGCTGACCAACTCAAACCTGAGTCGTAGTCTGGGTTTGTCGTTGTGCCTTGCACGAATCCGGCTGCATCTAAGAGGGCGGCAGCGGCGTCGGGGTCATACTCGTACGGAAAAGTACCATCTTCATACCAGTAAGAAGTGTTTCTCCATCCTTTGTGCATGTATGCTATAGGCTGGTCAATCCTGTCAGCAAATCCTCCAGCGCATTGCGAGATGAAGCGATCTTTGGGGCTCATTAATGCGAGGGCCCTTCTAAAGTCCGCTCGTTTCTCACCGAACAACGGCGACTCTATACCAGGGTAATCCTGGATAGTGTAGTTGCTGTTGAGGTCAAACTCGTACATGCCTCGATCGCCTACAGGACCAAGACCAATGTTGGGGTCTGCAATTGCATCCGCGTACAAGTCGGATGAAATTTCGTAGCCGACCATGTGAACGTCGCCAGCCTTCAAGGCTGCATATGCAGCCTCTACGTCAGAGTAGTATCGAACAATCCAGTCGTCATATCTAGGGCCTTTGTCAGCTTTTACTGAGGGAAGTGGAACAGACATCATTAGTAGAATCGTAGCAAATAGTATAGCAGCTGAGATTGTTTTCAGTTTCAATTTTTCCTGTTCTCCTTTCTTTTTTTCAGCAATATGCA
>SOJA01000008.1 GCA_004376975.1 Candidatus Bathyarchaeota archaeon | reverse complement strand
TAAAATGCCTCCTTCCAAAGCATAAATGAAGTATAATATCAGAATTATCGCTTTTGCGATGCTAAATGCGTGTTGAAAAATCGTTCCAGATGAAAGTTGGATTGCAACGGCGAAACAGATCATTATTGCTGCAAAAACGTAAACGAGATTCTCGTACTTGGAGAAGAATGAACCAAACTCGGAAGGAAGGCCTTCGGTAGGAATCATTGAGAACATAAGCATTGGCAACACATAGTAGAGAAAAAAGGTGATGACGCCCATTATGGCTGCCTTAAAAACTCTTGGCATAATCCTCTCTACAAACGTTTTCTCGTCCCCTTTTTCAGTCACTAGCATCACCCCACTTTATCTCCTTCTCAAAACTAAAAATTGAAGTCTCAAAAAAGAAGTGAATTCTACCTCTTTCCTCCAGCGTCGAAGGATCTACAAATAATTCTAGCGGGCCTTCATAGCTTTCACCCGATTTTACGTCTAAAGTTGTCGTTCCAGAGTCTACAAGCTCGTTCTCATAGTTGTAGATATCAAAATGTATGTTGCCGCTTACATCAAAGTATGGTGAATCGTTCATAAAGCTCAAAGGAATAATTATTTTCCGATTAATATAATCAAAGGAAATTTCTCCGATGGAAAAGTTGCTGAGAGGCGCTCCCCAAGGCATCGTTGTATTTATCGATATCTGGAAAGGGAAAATATGTGCAAATTTTAATCCTGCAAAGATTTCTATGCTAAAATTGCCGCTGTTAAAGAATAGATAAGTTAGATTTTTAGATACAATGTTATCTAGACTAATGGATACGTTATGCATCTTCTCAACATTGTTTCCATGCGGTATCAATGGTACAAACGTTGTAGATGCTGATATCAATGTTCCATTGTAGTCTGCGATGCAGGTTGTTATGTTCAAGTCTGATATGTCGTAGAGACCAGTGTTGTTGAAGGAGAAAGGAAGAGACACTGTTGCGGTTCCATTAGAAAACGAGAGCTCAGGCTTTCCAAGGGGTATATCACCCGTCATCAAACTCATGGCTGAATACAAACATGTAATCATAAAGACAGCTATCACAATCCAAAAAATCTTTGTTGCCCAGCCCAACGCCCTTATGGCTTGCCTCATCTACTTTTTCTTCCTTTACCATCGTTTGAAATATGTCTGAAGAAGCTTGACTCCTTGTTTAGGACGAAGTCTTGTTTAGCCTCTAGCTTTCTTTCTGTTTGAGTTGCGTGCGAAACTGTATTCCTCTCACTGTCAGTATGGAGCCGATCCATCCCATTATGCCGAGGTACATGATTCGAATACATGTTTCAATCAATGGAGCTAAGACTTCACCGAAAGCTTCCTCAAGACCACTTGGCGATGGAATCTCTAGTGCGCCTACGAGAAACAGGTAGGCGTTAAAGAACGTGAACACTAATAGACCTACGCCCACGAATAGAACTACATACGCCAAGATTTCACTTTTGCTTATCATTCAACAAAACCCCATTTTACAACTGTTTGCACCAAACTTGTATAAAAAGGAAATGGAGGAAAACTATGAATTTAGCATCAAAATTCAGAATCGTTTATCCTGTAAAATCCAGTTCAAGCGTTTTCACGTTCTTCTTCCTTTTCAAGGCTCGAATAAGGATGGAGGCTTCCTGAGTGGTTTTCGCAGATGCAACCTTTTTCGTTTTGTCTAAAATCAGTCGGGTTTCACAATAAGGACATTGCCTCGTCTTTTGATCGGTTTTGGCCAGCAGAAGTTGGCCACATTTATAGCAAATGATCACTACGTACATTCAGTAGGTGCTCCTGTTAGGCGAAAAGCACATGTGCGCAAAAAATCTTTCTGTAAGTTTTAAATTGTACATGAGAGTTATATGATTACGTTTAATCATAAAACTGCTGTTAGCTGTTAGAGGATGTAAAATGAATGGGTAAGACTCCTATCGCCAATCTTGCAATCAAATATTTTAGACAAAATGGTTATAAGATGGAGAAAGATGCTATTTTGGAAGGTTTTTCCGGGCTTTCGCGTAGGTTTGACTTCGTTATTCGAAAAGGCAAAGAAAAACACGTAGTTCTAATTAAAGAGTGGAATCGAACGGTTGGCGTCAACATGGTCATAAACATGGATAAAGCATCAGCAGACGTAGGCTTCTCTAATCCGATAATGATATCTGAAAAATTCAGTGGCCACGCGAAGGCGTACGCCAACCGTCGAGGCGTAACATTGCTTACAAGACGTGCAATTATGCGTAGGCTTGGATAAACCTAATAAGATTTTAAGAAATCGTGTAATCGATCTTCTCTATCTAGTTTTCCCAACCAGTCTACTATCCCAACTCTGCATTTCTTTTTCCCTTCTAAAACCAAAATCGCCTCCTCCACAACTTCTTCGATTTCTTTACCCGTAACATCTATCTCGCACACCTTGTCATGACCACAGGCAGACACGGCTTCCCATAGACAAATATCTAATATTTCGGCGGCAAGATTTTCCTGAAGTTTCTTTTCTCTAAAACCACGTTCTTCCATCTCCTTCTTTAGCTCATCTGGGCTCCGCCTGAGAACAAAAACAAGGTTGATATCTTTCGTTGGTATAACGTCAACCGCGTAGTGACCGTCAACTATGATGTCTCGTTTGGAAGCCCCTATGATTCTTTGCACACGCTTCGAAACCTTATCTATATCTGCGATCAACGTTTCTCTTTTTTCATCTACGCCGCTAATCAGTTTTTCTCGTTTCACAAGCTCAGCTAAATCAATGTGTGTTGCATTTAGCTTGGAGGCCAATAGAGACGAGATGGTGGTTTTTCCTACCGCTGGCGTGCCTGTGACCAAGATGATTCGCTTGATTTTCTTCACTTTCCTTTTTTACTATTACTTTTTTGGCGGAATAA
>SOJA01000093.1 GCA_004376975.1 Candidatus Bathyarchaeota archaeon | reverse complement strand
TAAAGCCATCCAATACATAACAAAACTCCAGAAGATAGAAAGACACTTGGAAATACTCATTGGTTTGGCAATATCTATAGCGGGGCTATACATAATCTTGGAAGATGTATTTTTCGTCCTTATTGGAATCTAGATGGTGAGATGTATTACTTCAATCCAATGCGATATCTGTTTCCGAATTTTCTTCGGGGTTATCTCCCGCAAATCCCTTTTTTCTGCTTCACATTTCATTTTGGAGCAACATCTGGCCACCTTGCGAGCTCACATCAGGCACTTAGTAGTAATGAACAAAGATTCTTATGTCTAGATTGAGGATGTTTAAATCATGAAAACACAGGACAATAAGGAACTCATTACCAAGCTTGTTTTTGTCTTGGTGCCTTTATTGCGCGCTAGCCTCCAGCGATGAGCGGGGCAATGATTATTTCTGGATGGTCAATTGATTTTTCCTCTGTAGTCCTCAAGATTCTCCCTTTGGAGAAAACCACAATATCATTAAAGACGTCATATTCTGCCATGCTTTTGTCTTTGTTAGCCTGCTGGAATTTCTCTTCAATCCCTTTCAAAATATCTCCGTACAAAGAGCCATCACCTAGGTAAATTGTTTCCTCTCTCTGATCTGGAGGTAAACCAAAAAGTTCCATAGTTCTGCCAAGATATCTTATTTTGACTTTCATATTCTCACTTAATTGTATATATGATCACATCTTCCCTAAATTCTTCACTTATACTCATCATGCTACGGGTTATTCAGTTTGCTTTGCTGGGAATTTGGGTACTTTTACTCTCTCGGGGTAACTGTAAACATTCATTCGTTGCCCTCTGACAAAACAAATCAGCGTGACCCCAGTTTTTACGGCAACATCTACTCCCGATAGAATTGGGCCTGCGATAGAAGCCACAATAGGTATTCCCACACGGACAGCTTTAAGGACCATGTTGGCTGGTTGCCTGCCACTACTTACTATGACGCACCTTGAAAAGTCAACTTTTTTCTCTGCAGCTGCACCAATGACTTTGTCTACAGCATTATGCCTGCCAACATCTTCTGCGGATGCAACCAATTTTTCCCTATAAAAAATCGCCGCTGAGTGTGTACCACCAGTTAATTTAAACAAGGCAGATTTTTCGTTGAGAACTCTCACAAATCTCAGAATTTCTTCCGCCTCAACCATGTAATCAGAGTCGACAAAGGGTCTGGTCATTCGGTCACTTAGGAAAAGAAAGTCTTCACCTGTTGACCCGCAGGAGGGATCCACTATTTTAATGGTTTTAACTGCTTTTATCCGAGTTTCGAGCTTTCTGCTGCAATTCATTCTTACATTATTCTCTTTTACCTGGACGCTGATTATTTCTTCAATCGATTTTACTATGGCTTGGCTGAGAAGCCATCCAACACCTAACTCTTTTAATTGCGCTGGTAAAGAAAACAGAGTAACCACATGTTGATCATTCACGTAAATATTAACTGGAACCTCAGTTGCTATGAGCTCTTCTGCAACCTTCACACTTTTCTTACGCAAACTAATCTTCTTAATTTTCAATTTAACACTCGGTGAGAGCATGAACCCCCTCAAACTAATAGTTCTCAAGCGCCTAAAAAACATACGCCGCAAAAAAGACTCTAACGTACGCCTATTTTGGTTACTTTCGCTGTTTAAGGGTAAATATAAGCGCGCGCGAAGTTGCTGTACTGGCGTGCACGCCAGTGGAGAGCCTCGTAACAAGTATTTATGAGGTGTCTGTGGTTAATGTAACAATTAGTGGAGTGAAAAAGTATGAAAGCTTTGGCATTGTTGTCCGGTGGACTGGATAGTACTCTGGCTTTAAAGTTAATCGTAGACCAGGGTATAGAAGTTGTTGCGTTAAACTTCACTTCCCCCTTTTGTCTGTGTGGGAGAGGCGGTTGTGGAGCAATAGGAATCGCGAGACAACTCAAGATACCAATCAAGATGATCAACTCTGGTGAAGACTATTTGAAAGTTGTAAGGAAACCAAAGTATGGTTATGGAAAAAACATGAATCCATGCATCGACTGTAGAATATTCATGTTAAACAAGGCAAAGAAGTATGCCGAAGAGATAGGAGCCTCGTTTATTTTTACTGGAGAAGTCTTAGATGAAAGACCGATGTCTCAACATAGAAAGGCTTTAGATATAATAGAAACCGAGGCTGGGTTAAAGGGAAAGATCCTTAGGCCTCTTTCTGCTAAATTGTTGCCAAAAACGGAAGCTGAAGAGAAAGGTTGGGTCGATAGAGAAAAATTATTGGATTTTAGAGGTAGATCCAGAAAGAGACAATTAGAACTGTCAAAAAGTTATAAAATAACTGGTTGTCCTTGCCCATCAGGCGGTTGTTTGTTAACTTACAAGGAATTTGCGGATAAAGTTAGAGATTTGTTTGAATATAAGAAAAGAATAAAGATGAAAGACATCCTTCTCTTGAAGATTGGTAGACATTTCAGGCTTAAGAAAAACAAGATAATCGTTGGTCGGAATAAAGACGAGAACAAGCGACTGCGAGATTTAAAAGATGGTAATGATTACCTTTTTGAAGTTCCAGATTGTGGTAGCCCCATAACTCTACTTCAAGGTCCTAAAACAGAGGAAGCAATAGAAACGGCAGCTGTATTAACTGCTCAGTATTCAGATTCAGAAGAAAATGAAACTGTGGTGAAGTTCGGCATGGAAAAAATGAATAGATCAATAACCGTGTCAAAGTTAAGTGATAACGCGATAGAAAAGTTGCGAATAAAATAATACTCAAATCAATTGCTGGCGCTACTTGCTCGCAGTGGAGTTTTTGATTGAATAATGATTCTGAAGAAGTTATCACAGTCGGTGAAGAAATATGGCTTAATGGCTTTCGTTTATAGAGCTCCGCCGTACTTAGCTCAATTTCCACCGGATGCGATTGTATCTTTTAAAATTCGGTTCGTTCATGCAATGCATCTGGAAAGAAGAGAGAGAATTGAGGAAGCGATCAAACTGCTTAAACAAGCTGCAGACTTCTTTCCTCCATCGGGTTTTGAATATTTTGGGAGAGCAGCAGAACTCGCGGAAAGGAACTCCATGTATAAAGAAGCTTGCTTATTATGGTTCGAATCCCTATGCCAGACTCCTGTCTTTCAGTTGAAGCTCATTTCTTTTAGAAACGCTGTCAAGAACCTTACTCTAGGTAAACTCAACCAAGACTGTGAGCGTGAGTCTTCCATTTCTTTCTTGTAGCGTGCGCTAAGAATGGTCTGCTCAACTCTGAAGTGTATGCTGCTAGTACAGACTGAAGGAATTGTTAGGAATGTTGTTTATGCAATGCTCACTCCAGAGTAAACTATTACTTCATCTCAGCTTCTAAGTGTTTCATAATGCTCTTGTAGATGTCTAAAGCTTCTTTTTCGCTGTTGACGTTTTTTATTAGCGCTCTACCTCCCTTGAAAAGGCT
Organism: Candidatus Bathyarchaeota archaeon; assembly: GCA_004376975.1. The sequence goes on along the minus strand of SOJA01000093.1, from coordinate 22,805 downwards.
GACCTCCACATCATTGTGTTTAAACACCAAAACAAAAGACGACTTTAACAGCACTTTAAAACGGTTGCTTAAGCGATTGTATACATCATCAACGCTCAGTGTAAAAGGTTTTCTGGGATTGATATTCACGGTGTTTTGGCCGCATAACCAAACTAGCCGTTCGGTTACTTCTACGCCCTTCTTTGTTCTAGCTTCTCCACATACTGAGCATTTTGGATTTTTGAAAATGTCAACTTTAGCTATGGTCATGTCGTAGAAATCACATATTAGTAGGATATTCTTGAGTGTGTTTCCGATTTCTGCGAGCAGTTTTATGGCTTCCATTGCTTCCATTGTCCCTATGATTCCTGTTGTCGCACCGAGAACCCCGCGGGTTTCGCACGTTTGCAAGTAACTGTCGTCTAGGTCTGGGAAAACACACCTTAAACATGGTGTTTCTGGAGAGTTAAAGACAGATAGATATCCTTCAATTCCTATAGCGGCTGCATAAACATAAGGAATTCTCATTTCTACACATATCTTGTTAATTAGATAACGAGTATGTATGTTATCCAGTCCATCAACAACGCAATCCACCCCTTCAAGGATTTTCTCAACGTTGCTCTTCCTCACATTTTCCGGTATGGGCTCCACATGGATTTCTGGGTTTATCGCCTTGATTCTTCTCGCGGCAGATTCAACTTTGGGAAATCTTAAATCGTCAAGGTTGTAAAGTACTTGCCTGTGCAAATTGTCCAATTCTACAGTGTCTTGATCCACCAAACGCAAATTTCCCACACCTGCTAAAGCCAAGTACTGAGTTGCTGCACTTCCAAGCCCCCCCAAACCAATAACCGCAACTTTTGAACGCCTTAGCTTTTCTTGTCCTTCAGGCCCAAGCTCACGGAGGACAAACTGCCTCTTATAATATTCATCCCGATCAAATCGGATCATCTCCAATCACCTTCTGTATATATTATATTGCTTCCCCCGTCCGTTCTTTACGAACGATTTCTCACTAACGAAAAATGTTGCGTTTAAACATTTTGATTGGTGACTGCGCTCCCGTAATCTCTAAACCTTTTCCATAACCCATCAACACTCTAAAAACCAGATATTTCTCACAAGCTGCAATAGTCTTTTCTAAAATGAAGAAGACTAGCGTGGCAAGACTCGGAATTAAGCGTCAAACAACTGTAGAAGCATCGTACACGGTCTACATACATTCCCAACAGTAGGCTCACCGCATCTGATGCATTCCCTTAACTCCTCCTTTTTGAACATTTTTCCTATGGCTGGCCTGATTTTTTCCACCGACTTGAATATTGTGAATTTTATTCCTGAATGTTTCTCTTCCATTCTGTTCAGAAAAAGACGCATGTCATTCCTTAGGGCTTCTGAAGCGTATGGGCACGGTATGCCTTGGAACTCTATCTTCTTAATGTAAGCATACAGAGCTGTTTCTTTTTCTGGAATTTCACAGAAAGGTTTTACTCTCCGCGTAAGCATTGGATGTACCTGATCTGTGATTGGTTTCCCTTTTGCTAATCTTAATGGGCCACCGTGAAGAATGTTCAAGAGAATTGTCTGCGTCTCATCATCCAATGTGTGAGCAGTTGCGAGCTTATCCGCTTTGACGTCTCTTGCTACAACGTTTAATGCCTGTCTTCGTAAGACACCGCAGTATGCACATGGTGTCAACTTGCTTTTTCCCTCTTTTTTCAGATGTCTAACAATCTCGTCAAGTGTATAGTTGTAGAGTTCTTTAAAAGAGATTATGTGATGTTCTATGTTGAGTTTTCTGCAGTTTTTAGCTGCTATTCTCAAGGCTTCGTCTCGATATCCTCTGATTCCCTCGTCTACCGTAACTGCGACAAACGTGGCTTTCGGATAGTCCGGCTCTGTTTTGGTCAAAATATGTAAAAGGCCGATGCTATCTTTTCCACCTGAAATCGCAATAGCTACGCTATCATCGTACTGAAACATATTGTACTTGGCGATGGTTGCTCTAGTCTTATCCTCTATAGATTTGATGAAGCATCTTTTGCAAAGTCTTTCTCCGGAGTATGACCTAAAAAAGAAGGGATCCCTACGCTTGCAACTAGTGCAGACTTGAGTCTCCATATAGCATTCACGCAGCTTCAATCACTTTCTGGAACTATTGAAGTAGACAAAATACAATAATCTTTTGGAGAAGGCGCGCGCAAGGAAACGACTCTGGAAAATAGGTTAATATCTATCGTTTGGTATACTGCAGCATAGTTTCTAACGTTGGGTTGCGAGAGAAAAATGGAAGTGACTGTGCGATTTATTGGAGTTTTCCGCACAATCTCAGGCAAAAGCAAGCTCACCATCGAGTATGGGGACATGCCTAATGTAAAAAAAGCTGTAGAGAAAATCGTTGAGGAATTACCTAAACTTAAAGGGGTATTGATCGACGCAGATTTGCAGGATCCTAGACCAAACACGCTTATCCTCTTGAATGAGAGGGAAATCAGTATTTTGAACGGGCTGGAAACCACACTGAAAAACGGGGACGAGATTGTTTTTGTTCCAGTTTCACATGGCGGATGAGATTAACACAACCGTAGAGATTAAGGTGGAAAGTGATGTCTGCTGCACTTTTTCCAATGCAGTGAAGATGAAGTGTTTGTAAAAAAAGACCTGAGGTAGCGCGCGCTTTAGCCACTTCTTCTCTTGTTTTCCTGTTTTGGTGCTTGAAAAAGCCTTTCCTAATCAAACTGTCGATTCCAGACGACTAGGTTTTGGGTTCATCTCCACGCTCTCGCCACTTCCTTTTGAGATCGTTTACGCCTGACTTAAATTCCGCTTTGATGCTTTCGAAGGGGGCTCCCACAATCTCTATGTTTTCAATGTTTCCTTCTCCAAGACCTCTCTTCACGAATTCTTGTATTACAGGTATTCTCTCAGGCCTCAACCCAGCCAAGGTTGCCCCTACAGTTTCCACAGCAACTGCGTCTCTGCCCACTAGAAGAGTGTTCATTCGCACTCGAACATCGCCTGCTCCACGCCAAAGATATGTGCCATCCATGACAGCTAGATCTACGCCGCCTACTGCTTCGTAGATGTCAGCTAGAAGCTGACTGAGAATTTTATGAAACTTTGCCTTCTTTCGAGTAGGAATACATCCAAACAGATTTTTAAGAATGCTTCCTCTTTCAAAGGTGCGCAGTATATGCGTGTCCACTAACACGTTAGGTTTAAAGAGAATGCTGGATAACTTCATTTCTTGGTCAGCAAGCGTTACATCCCCGGTATTTGTTTCATCTGAAAGGTTGAATGGTGCAGTTCGTTCATTGAAAAGCTCCTTCCAGATTTGAAGTCTTTCTAACCCTGTTCCTCGGTAGTTGTCTGACTCAGCTAAGAAAATCTTTGGAGCCTTGTTGAAGCTGTCAACGATGGCTTTTACAAAGTTGAAAGATGTATGATTATCTGCTTTATGACTGAAAACGCCGACTTTAACAACAACTGTTCTCTCAGAAGTGTTCAAATTGTCTATTCCGCCGATTAAGCTGAGGGCTTCCTTTAATGATTCAGCTTCGTTTTCATCAAACTTGACTATGGAAACTTTTGACGTCAAACACACACTTCCTCTAAGACACAGTGTCTAATTGTGCCTGGAAACTGGTATGTAAATAGTTTTCTATCAAGCAAATCAGCTTTACGTTTTGGTTGAGTTTTCCATTGACATCTGGAAACTCAAATAACAATTCTCACGCAAGTGCTGCACATAAACCTGGAAAGCGGGCTGGGAGGGACGTTACCCTTAAGATGGAAATCCTGAAAGCTGGAGAGGCATGTGCGATTCACTTGACATTCTAATTTCTATGTTTCTTTTTGAAGACGGCAATCCAGGGGCTTCCAAAGATTTTCTTTTCTTCCTCGGTAGTTCTTCGATAATCCTTAAACTTGGACTTCTTTGTATCGCGCGCGCGATACCTTCCGTTCTACTGATATCAGCCTAGCCTTGTTGTTCAGGTGGATTAAATTTATATTGTATGGTAAACTGAGGTATGATGTGGGAGGATTTGATATGGTTGAAGTGCTGGTTTTGTATTATTCTAGGTCAGGTAGAACTGAAGCTTTAGCAAAAGCTGTTGCTGAAGGCGTTGAAAGTGTTGAGGGAGCTTCAGCCAAAATGAAGCGTGTTGACTATGCAACAGTTAACGATCTAATCTCTTGTGATGCTGTAGCTTTCGGTTCTCCAAACTACTTCAGTTATATGGCTGGATTGATGAAGGACTTTTTTGACAGAGCATTAAGCATAAGAGAAAAGGTGGAGGGTAAACCGAGTGCAACCTTCACTTCAGGCGGTGGAGCCAGTAACTCTGCTCTATTAAGCTTGGAAAGGATGATTTCTTCCTTCAGGCTGGAGAAGGTGATGGATGGTATAGTCTCTCAAGGAGAACCCACCGAAGAGAACCTGAGAGCCTGCAAGAAACTTGGAGAAACCTTGGCAAAAAAAAGTGTTCAGAAGAGCTGAAGTGACAAAAGACTTCTGGACTGGAAAGGCTAGTAAAGCTTCAACCTTCTATCTCTTAAACTTCCTTCCCTGTTCTATCGCTTTCTCAACTTCTTGTCGTATTATATATCCTCCAATGTGAAGTATTGGCTCTTTTACTTCTGGGTCTACGCTCATTGTTGCGGTGCAGGGATAGCTATGGTGGGCTTTTGCTATCGCATCATAGAGGATTTCCCTTTTTGTTTCCACTCCTATGAGTTTTTTTGCCACATACCATGTTGAGCCGCACGGAGCACTTCTCCTAACAATCACAGAGCCTATAACGTCGTGTTTGTCTCTTCTTGCGGTTGAAATCTCTAATGAGGGTCGCCCTACTTTCAGTTCAGTTACAAATCTTGAAATCACTGGTCTATCTTCTGCCGGTTCTAATGAACAGAAAGGCTTTGGAAACGCATTTTCCAAAATCAGTTCTTGACATCTCTCTTTTAGCTGCTTTCTTAGACCGGATGGAACTTCAGTGAAGTCTTCTATTGGCACAATCAACCCTTTTATCCCGGCTTTTTGTATGATACTTGGGACTTCTAATAATAGGTCTTTGTGCAGTCCAGAGGCTAAGCATAAGTCAGCTTTAGGAATTTTCTTAGGCATGTATTCTTCCGGATCGTCTATGAAGGTGGGCAGCTCAGAGGGTGTTGGCAGCTGGATTGCTGCACGGATGTTGCGGACATGGGTGTATATGTTGTATTTGCAGAAGTCGCAGTAGAGGTCGCATGATTTGCAGAAGCATGGATCGTTTATCAGGTTTCTTATCACCCGTTCTGCATATTCCCTGCTGTAAATGAAGACTAGAGTCAACTCTTTTCTGTTTTTGGCTGAATTCAAATCTGACATCTCTTACTATGAGGATTAAATCATTTTAGTATTTTTCCAGTTTCCGTATACCATAAATACAGATCCAATTCAGCCAAGTTGAGGTTTGATTCTATTGCGATTTTTCTCAGTAAGTCTTCGATTTCTAAGTATTTTCTTTTCGTTAGTCCTCTTGGTTTCTCAATTGTTTTGTGCTTTGTCAAGACATTGATTATGTGGAAGTCTATGATGGCAAAATCGGTGTAGCCTATATTTCTTAGGAAATGGCTTGCTTCTTTGAATCCAATTCCTTTTATGTTTTTAACTAGCCATTCTCTTAATTCGTTCTCTTCATTAAGCTTTGTAATAGTGTCTTTTAGAGAGTTCTTGTATTTCCTCGCATCTGCGATGTATCTTGCTCTTGTATTTGGAAAGCGATAACCACGTTCCTTTAATTCTCTGGCCAGGTGAGATTCTGGAAGAGTTAAGAATTTGTCTCCTATTTCCATCTGAACTTTCATGCATCTTTCGGCATTAGAATTGGCAGTTAAAATGCAGAAACAAAGCTCTTCAAAGATTTTATTGTTCGACCCGTTAGCGAGTTCTTTGAATTCTTTCAAGCGGGTATCTACTAAATTTTTTACTTCGTCTTTCTTCAAATTTTCAACGAGTTCTAGCAATCTTTTCATGATATTCGTCTCCAAATAGCGCGCGCCTTTATGTGAGACCATCTTATATATTTTTGCAATATCTTCGTTAATGAAGAGCTGATCCGGTGCGAAAGTAGGATTTCATAATCATCGCGCTGGAGAACTTCCAGTAATGCTTAAATATGACGTATGTCATAGACGAACTGCTTTAGGAAGGAGAATAATATTGGAATTTAAGGGAAGTCAAACCGATAAAAATCTTGTGGCAGCATTTGTAGGCGAGTCACAAGCCAGAACCAGATACACTTTTTTTGCTAACGTGGCCAAGAAGGAAGGGTATGAACAGATATCTGCTATTTTCCAAGAAACGGCTGATAACGAAAAAGAACACGCTGAACTCTTCTTTAAGCATCTAAAAGGTGGAATGGTTCAGATCACAGCTACTTATCCTGCAGGCATTATTGGATCAACAAAGGAAAATTTGAAGGCTGCAGCAGAAGGAGAGAAATTTGAGTGGGGAACCCTATATCCGAGCTTTGCTAAGGTGGCAGAGGAAGAGGGTTTTAAAGACGCCGCTAGAACCTTCCGCATGGTTGCTAAGGTGGAGAATTATCATGAGCGACGATATCGAAAGTTGCTGGCAAATGTAGAGCAAGGTAAGGTTTTCAAAAAGGATTCACCAACTATGTGGAGATGCAGGAATTGCGGTTACGTTTTTGAAGGCAGCCACGCGCCCGAAAAATGTCCGGTTTGCCAACACGCAAAAAGCTACTATGAAGTCTGGTGTGAAAACTACTGAAGTGACTATCTACAAACGTGAAGAAAAATGAGCATGAAAGAGAGGACTGCTAACAATGTACACACTGCGTTTGTCGAGGAAGCGAAAGCCCATCAAAGGCTTCTAATGTTTGCGAAGAAGGCTGAAGAAGAGGATTTACCTCAGATAGCACACTTGTTCAGGGCTGTCGCTACTGCCGAAGGTATCCACTCTAGACGGCATTTTGCGTTGCTTGAGGTTGTCGACGACACACAGACCAACTTGGAAAGAGCTTTCCAGTCAGAGACAACGGTTAATGGGATTCATTATCCTAGAATGTTAGGAGAAGGCGAAGAAGATGGCGAAGATGCTGCTGCTTTAGTATTTTCCCAAGCCCGTGATGTGGAAGATGGTCACGCTAGACTTTACAAAAAGGCGCTTAATCATTTGATAGCACAGCGATCTGCTGAGTACTATGTCTGTACAGTTTGCGGTCATATTGTGGAAAATGAGGCACCAGAAACGTGTCCAACATGCAATGCTTCTAGATCTAGGTTTGAAAGAGTAGACTAGTAAGTCCATTGAGAGTGGACATGATTGAAATGGTGGAAGTGAATGAATGGCAAAGGTTGGAGAACCAAGAGAGAATTTCATTTCCCTTTCCTGTGCACTTATGTTTAGGGAGATATTATGATGGTTAAACCTGACAGGACTTTAGATTGTCTGGGTTTATACTGTCCTGAACCTGTCTTTAGAACAAGAATAGAATTGGATAACATGAGAATTGGAGAAATCATGGAAGTCTTAGCTGATGATCCAGCCGCAGAAGCGGACATACGAAGTCTTGTAAAGCGTTTAGAACAAGAGATAGTAAACGTAAGTAAGAATGGAAACACTGTTCGAATATTAATAAAAAAGGTGAAGTGACCAATAGGAAAGAGGTATAGTATGTCGCAGAAAAAAAGGATACTGTACGTGCAAACAAGCGGAGTTGACACGCCAGAACGCACTTATGCGCCATTTGTTTTAGCCACTACAGCAGCGATGATGAACATAGATGCAACCATCTATTTCCTGATAAAGGGCGTCACTGTAGTCAAAAAAGGAGAAGCAGAAAAGATCAAACTGGGCAACTTCCCGTCACTCAAAGAGGTAATAGACCACGCCACAAGATCTGGGGTAAAACTACTTGTCTGTGAACAAAGCACACAACTGTTAGGGCTTTCCCGCGGAGACTTCATACTGGAAGCTAAAGTTGTTGGTGCTGCAACGTTAAATGATTTGGCGCTAGAAGTTGACGCAATTCTATGTTTTTGAGTGAATGAGAATGTCAAGAGCGAAACGTATCTATATGGATCATACGTCTGGGAGACCTGTTGATGCTCGCGTGATAGAGACTATGTCGCCTTATATGGAGTCACTCTGTGGTAATCCATCATCTGTCCACTCGTTTGGTCAAGAGACAAGACAAGCCTTAGAAGAGGCGAGAACAAAAGTTGCGAAATTAATTAATGCCAAAAGCAAAGAATCACTGATTTTTACTTCAGGTGCAACCGAAAGCAACAATATGGCAATCAAAGGGGTCGCTCACCGTAACCAACAACAGGGAAGACACATAATAACTTCAAGTATAGAACACATGTCAGTTCTTAATCCGTGTAAATTCCTAATGACACATGGATTCAAGGTTACTTTCCTTCCTGTTGACCAGTATGGTTTTGTGAACCCCACAAGTCTGGAGGAAGAATTGACCAGCGAAACGATCTTGGTTTCTATTATGTATGCAAATGGCGAAATCGGCACAATTCAGCCTATAAAAGAGATTAGTCAAATAGTACATAGGAAAAAAGCCTACTTGCATGTTGATGCAGCAGCTGCAAATGGGCAGGTTCCAATAGATGTAAACGCTGAGGGCATAGATTTGCTCACTATTTCTTCCAACGATATGTATGGACCGAAAGGTGTAGGTGCGCTTTACATAAAAAAGGGTATACGATTGGAACCTTTAATTCACGGGGGAGGGCAAGAACGAGGCTTAAGATCGGGAACTGAAAATCTTCCCGGCATAGTAGGGTTCGGAAAGGCTGCAGAGATAGCAAAAGAAGAAATGTCCAATGAAAGTGAACGGCTGAAGAAACTGAGAGACAGACTCATCAAAGGCTTACTTGACCCTATCCCGCATTCATATTTGAATGGACATCCATCCAAACGGTTACCTAACAATACTGCGGTAAGATATAGCTTCATCGAAGGCGAGTCAATATTGCTGGACTTGGACATGAAAGGAATCGCAGCATCCTCAGGTTCAGCTTGCACTGCAAAAACATTAGAACCTTCTCATGTGCTAAAAGCTATCGGGTTAAAACATGAAGAGGCTCATGGTTCATTATTGTTTACACTAGGCAAGCAAAATACTGAAGAGGAAGTAGACTATGTGATAAGGATAATGCCCGATATAGTCAAAAGACTGAGAGAAATGTCACCTTTAACTCCAAAGGAGTTGATGGAATAGTGTACAGCGAAAAAGTGATGGAACACTTTAGAAACCCACACAACATGGGTGAAATTCCGGATGCCGATGGCGTAGGAACTGTTGGGAATCCTGTTTGTGGAGATATGATGACAGTTTACATTAAAGTCAAAGGCAACCGCATAGATGATATCAGGTTCAAAACCTTTGGCTGTGGTGCGGCAATAGCTACCAGCAGTATGATAACAGAATTGGCCAAGGGAAAAACATTGGAAGAAGCTAAGAAAATTGGTCGTTCCGATGTGGCAGACTCGTTAGGTGGGCTTCCTAAAGTTAAAATGCACTGCTCTAATCTTGCTGCAGATGCGTTGCACGCAGCAATAGAAGATTATGAAAAACACGCGCGCGCGGACGAAGAGGTGAGAAAATGAAAGCCAAGTTTATCCAATGTGAGCTATGCAGAAAAGAAATTCCGTCAGAGTCATGTGAGCTTGCAACCTATCGCACTGTTATTGACGGTAGGGAATATATCTTCTGCTGTGAAGCATGTGCCAAGAGCTATCGGCGAAAGAGAAAAGAACAAGGTCATGAAAATGAGACTTGCACCTAGGCGATGACATAGAAGGTGAGCGCTACTCTTAATGTTAGTCAATTGAGAAATGTCAAGCCGTTTTTCCAGAATGTTAATTTCGCACGTCGAGAAACTTCTCACAACGAGTTGCGATGCAGTCATCAACGTCTGATTTGAGTTTGCTACAGTCAGTGAATAATTGAAATCTACAAGACTATTGTGGATTCAACGTTTAAAAGAGAAGACTACGCCCTCCCTCCCCGTTTTTTCTTGTGTGTGTCACGTGCACTTTGACATCAAAATTCCAGAAATTTGAAGGCACCATACAGGGTTTAGAAAAAGGAGATACTGGCTTGGAAGGCCTATTTGAAAACTGGCCTTCCCGAACTGCTACCTTGACTTTCGGGTAATAGTGTTCCGTCAATTTCAATCTTGTGTCCGCTGTGTGTATAAGTGAAATAAAGATAAACGTTGCCACTTGCTTCGGTTTGACTATAATTCACTATGTTCTCGTCTACATAGACTAGATACGGGCTTGCCAACAACTCTTTTGGAAACGTAACGTAGAAGTATCCGCTGCTTCCTTCCGTTCCTGTAACATTGAAAATCATTTTGTCAAACTCGTAACTGAAGGATTCTATTGAGGAGTTACTCAAGACTTGAACAGTGTACTCTTGCGGGTTTGTTGCATTAAATGTTCTAAGCGATGGGTTAGTTGAAGGCATAGTGCAGTTTGGCTTAATAGCCTCGTCGGAATATCCGTACTGTTCATAATATCCTTTGTAATCGTAATCAACAACGGTTATCTTTTCTATCCACTTCACCCATTTGTAACCCCACTTGCATGGAAACACAACGCGGTAGCCACCTCCAAAGCCGAACACTTGTTCCAAGTCGGTTCCGTTTGCTTCTAAAGCTAGAATTGAAGTAGGATCCATCGCTGTCGTAAGCAGAACGCTGCTTGAAAAGCCATCAGTCGCGTTGAAAACGACCTCACGATAATTGCCTGGCACGATTCCCGCCATATTTAGCAGGTAAAAGAGTGGCACACCAGTCCAGTTATACGTGACGCTCATTCCGCCTTCTCCAGAACCTATGCAATGAAGCATAGTTACTTCGGATAGCATTGGAAAATTCTTCAGCTCAGAATAAGTCAGGTTTACAGGGTTCTCAACCAATCCCTCTATGACAAACCATTCAGGAGCTTCTGCAGATTTTGAATAGTTCTCTGTTTCATATTGAGTCAGAACCTCCGTTTTTCCTTGGTGTTCCTTGGTTCCCACAGGTTCTGGCGGTGCAGTGTCAACCGCCGTTTCCTTCGTCCAATATTTCACATCAGCATAAACGACTAGGACAACTATTGATATCAACAATATTCCTAAGAGCAAAGATTTCTTTCTACGCATTGCTACTTCCTCTCATTTCGACAATATGACATAGGTCATATTTAAGCGTTATGACATACGTCATATATATGCGTTACCCTCCTAGAAAACCGTTTTTGAGACAGAACACCTATTCTTGCTGTTGGCAAGAAGCGCCCGCTCTCTGTCCTCATCCAGTTGGCTCAGGATGTAAGCAGAAATAGCACACTCCTGCCTTGATCATTGGATCTGTCTTTTTGCAGAATTGGCACATAAGTCCCTTCTCACGTATTGTCCTGCAAGTTTGGCAGAAGAGTCCTAAAAATTCTGTTCTCTTAGGGTTTTCGTCTACCAGTAGATTTACCATGTCAGTTATTAGTGGCTTAATTTCCCCCATATTGCCGATTTCTATCAAGTGTCCTCTCACTTGTCGGGTGTATTTGCTCACTGCCGATTGAGATATTCCCAGGATTTCAGCTGCATGGGCCTGTTTGAAGCCATATGTTTGAACAAGTTCTGTTGCTAAGGTTGCCTTTATTGCTGGAACAACTGCTTTGACGGCAATCTCACACGGAAGTATCAAATGATCAATCCCCATCTCTAAGTTGTCGGGAAAAGGTATATAAGCATGACGTATGTCATACTAATATGACGTATGTCATAAAACGTTGAGAGACTTGAAGGTCACGGAAACTTCCTTCTCTCCTTTCTCCTCAACACAGCTTTGATAGCGTCTTCAGCAGTCCTCTTGACATACGTCTGTGAGAGTCCGACGCCGTGGAGGTTAAGATCGGTTTGAGAGAGCTAAGAGATGTACCTTGGAACACAAGTCTCGCAGAGATACTGGAAGCGGTGAAGGAGACTTGTGACTACTGCCGTCCATTGACGCCGTTGACTTGCGTTACAGAATGTAACGTTTGGAGACTTAAGAAGGACATCAGAGAACTACGCGAAAGAACGAAAGATCGGAACTTCTGGGTAGATCTGCTTAACACCTTGAAGAACAAGAGGCGCTTGCGGATTCTGCAGATACTATCGAGCAGGCAACACTCTATAGTTAGCCTTCAGCGGGAACTGAAGAAGTCTGGCTACTATCATAGCCAGCAAACAATTGCAGAAGAATATGTGGAGCCCTTGTTAGATGTTGGAGTCATTGACGAAGAACACGGCAAGTACCGTGCGACGTTGTTAGGCTACAAGCTTAGCGAATTGACAAAAGATTCTAGTGACATTGAGGAAGTGCTTCCGTCTCACTCCGAATGCTACGAGGAAAAGACCATTGAAGCCCTTCATAGAGGTCCCAAAACCTATGAAGAACTGAAAAGCCTAATCCTCACTGAAAGCCTGTCAAGGATTCTTAAACGTCTCAAAGAGACCAATCTCATAACAAAAGGTAACGAAAACAACTACGTTTTCTATTTCAAAACAAGAAGAGCTCCCCGAGAAGAAACGCTTTCACCTACTGAGAGACGTGTTCACAAAAATATCCCGGAAGAAGGCATAGTTGCCCAAGGACTCGCTGTAAGAACCAACATTTCCTTGCGCAGAACATACAAATACCTGAGAAAACTTAGAGGCAAAAAACTGGTATTCAAAAGAATAAGCCCGAAAACCTATGCTCTGACGAAAGAAGGAACAGAGATCGCAAAGCTTCTAGAGAAGATACATGTGTTGGTCACAAAGCTCACACGAGCCTCAGCAGAGTTCTCAGCTATATCCTATGAGGTAATTCAACAGATTCCGGCGCTGGACGTCCCGGAAGAAAGAAGAGAGAAGCCACGGGAGATCTCAGTAAGAGCTTAATAGATTCATCAGCCTTCATCGCGCGTGTTGAACCAAAAAGAACTCATTGGATACAGGTATATAGAGAAAAGGTGATTCATGTTTGAGTGTTTCCATTTTGATTGTTGCACCCATAGCTTTTGCCTTGTACGTTACATGTCCAAGAATGACTGCCATGATAGCTGCTCAGACTTAGATTAGCGGTTTAGCGTGCATCTCAATTTGACAGGATAACATCATTGCATTATGCGCGCGCACCTGTTATAAAGTTAAATATACCTTTGAACTAAAGCAAAAGATGTGATAATATGGCTAAAGTAGCACGGGAAATGGTGGAACGAGCCGGTATCAATGTTGATCAGCTTCTGGATTTGTTGGTCAAGAATGCTGCAGCAGAGCTCACAACTTACTATTACTATACTATCCTTCGATGTAATCTAATAGGACTAGAAGGAGAAGGGATCAAGGAGATCGCAGAGGTCGCCCGCATTGAAGATCGTAACCACTTTGAAGCTCTTGTCCCCCGTATATACGAGCTAGGAGGCAAGCTCCCCGAGGACATGAAAACCTTTCATGATATCTCGGCCTGTCCCCCCGCCAAACTACCAAAGAACCCAACTGACATCAAGGCAATGTTAACAGTGTTAGTGGATGCGGAGAGGTGCGCAGTGCGAGGATACACCCATATCTGTAACCTAACTGCTGGCAAAGACCACCGAACCTACGATCTATCTCAAGCAATCCTAAATGAAGAAATTGAGCATGAGTCCTGGTTCTCCGAATTCCTAGGTGAAGGACCATCGGGCCACTTCATGCGTAGAGGTGAGACTTCACCCTTCGTCTCCAAATTCCTTAGGTAGAAATTCCATCCTTTCCCAATTTTTTATCTAAGACGTGCTACATGTACGTGATGTGTTGCTTATGAACGGAGATATGGTTTGGCTCGGTACAGTAGCCAGCTTAGTTGCAGGTTTAGCAACCGGCTTTGGAGCTCTTCCAGTGTTGTTTGTCAAGCGAGTTTCAGACAAATTGCTAGATACTATGCTTGGATTTGCTGCTGGGGCAATGCTTTTCGTGATTGCTGATGAGATGATTCCGGAAACTCATAAGAAGGGATATCAGAGAGAAGCCACTTTTGGACTGATAGCTGGTTTTGTCATTATGATGCTATTAGACACCATTTTCAGCTAAGGTGTACAAGTATGCATACAAACCCAGAAGGATCAGATGTATGAAGGAGTTCACTAAAGAAGAACTCGCCCAATGCAATGGGAAAAACGGGCCCCCAGTGTGTATAGCGTACAAGGGAAAAGTATACGATGTATCAGCCAGTTTTCTTTGGAAAGATGGAGCCCACCAAGTTCTTCACAACGCTGGCGTGGATTTAACGGATGCCTTAGAACAAGCTCCACACTGTAGAGATATTCTTGAAAAGTTTCCCGTTGTTGGAACCTTACAGGTTGCTGACAAATCTAATGTGTCATCTAAACCATGAGAGCGAGTGCGTATGATATAGCAGAAACGTTCTCAACTTGAGCGCGCGCAATTTGGAGAAGTTACTCGAAGAAGGATATGAAGGTATGATTCTCCTATGTCTTCATGCCATAGCAGGGACTGCGGACGGTTTTCTGAGTCATACGATGTTGCGGTTTCCTAGATTGAGGGTGAATGGTCAGCCAGTTAGAGAAATTGCGCTCTTGAGTTGGCTTCGTAGTGCTTATGATGTTCCGACTGCAATGGTCACAACAACCTTTCTAATAGTGTCCTAACAATAGAAGCCATAAACTCAAATATAATGCTGCTCCAAGTGAGGAAATTAAAATCAGAGAGGCAATTGTCTCTTTATAAAAATTGTAACGTTCGCTGAGAATTATCATAGAGATGGCAACAGGCATACCGTGCATAAGTATCAATGCTGATCTTTCAAAAGTAGGCAAGTCAAATAGCATCGTGGTTAAGAAGGCTATTGTCGGTAGAAATATTATCCTTAACATGCTCAGCTTCAAGGCTTTACTTATGTTTGTATATCTTCTTCCATAGAGAAAGACCCCAAGCATAAAGATAGCAACTGTGGAAGTTGTACTTCCCAGCATGTGTAGGGGCTGTGATATAGGCGTGGGAATTTCTATTCTGATGAGCGACAACAAAATGCCGGAGAAAATTGATAGAATAAGTGGGTTTCTCGAAAGCCTTTTCACAACGAGTTTCAATCCTGTAAGTATTTTGGATTGCTGGAGCCGATACAATTCTAGAGTAGTGATAGAAGCTGTTACACTTACAATGGAAATTGACGCTGCTCCCAATGTCGCCACAGGTTCCCCTGTTCCCGGGAAGGCAAATGTTATGAAAGGTATGCCAAAGAAGGCTAAGCTGCCAAAGATCGTACTTAGAATAAGCAGATAGAGCATATTCTTTGAGAATCTGAATATTACGTAGAGAGAGGTGTAAATTATCATCGCTATTAGAATGGGGATAATTCCCGCAAGTATAAATCTCAGAGTCTCTTCGGTGAAATTCGTTTCAGTCATGTTAACAAAAAATAGGGCTGGCAGTGCAAAATAATATACATAAGCGCTAAGTATCCGCTCGTCACCAGATTTCAAGATTCCAAGCTTTCTTGACAGCAAACCTGTTCCCATTAGAAGAAGAATGGGAATTATTGTTCGTAAAATGATGTCAAACATTACTTTTCCTTGTGGTGTATCTTTTTTCTCTTTTTAAGTTCTTCTAGATGAGTGCTGCTGAGCGCTCACTTCGCGCGCTTTATATTTGAGTGGCCCATGCTTCTGTTGCCCAGTAGGGTTTTTTGACATAAGAGTATATATAATGGCTGGCTATGGCTCCATGAGCGGCAGCCACGGTGATTAGGCGAAGCCCGACGTGGGTAATGTCACCTACAGCAAAGATTCCTTTGATGCTTGTTCTTTGGACTCTGTCCGTCAAGATGAACCCCCGTTCATCAGTTTTCAATTCCAGTTTCTCACAGATTTCGTTGTTCGGAACGAGCCCTATTGCAATAATCACTGCGTCAACTCTCTTCTCCAGTTTTCTTCCTTCCTGTCTTATCACAACTTTTTCAACTTTGTTGCGCCCTTTGAAGGCTAATACCTCTGCACCAAGAACTAAATCAACTAACCCGCTTTTTCTCATTTTTTCCACATTTTCATCAAAGGCACGGAAACCTTCACGCCTGTGAACTAGCGTTATCTCGTCGGTTAGGTTAAGTAATTCAAGCGTAGCATCGATAGCAGTGTCTCCACCCCCAACTACTAATACTTTTTTTCCAACAAATTTCTCTGGATGAGAAGGGAAATAATATACACCTTTACCTTGTTTGCTGAGTTTCAATTCATTGGGTATTCCTAGCCGTCTAGGTCTGGTTCCCGTGGCGATAACGACCACCCTCGATCTGTGTTTTTTCTTATCTGTAATTACTGTGAGATCTTTGGCAACATCTAATACGGCTTCTTGTTTTACTGTAACGCCGGTGAATCGGAGATGCTGTAGCCAGTTTCTGACTAGTTCTATGGCCACCACTCCCTGAGGGAAGCCTGGATAGTTCGGAATTATCTTGTTAGGATAAAGAGTTGCGAGGAGACCACCTATTTTGTCTCTTTCGAGAAGCAGAACTTTCAGGTGTCTAGTTGCACACATGATGGCTGCATTCAAGCCTGCGGGACCACCACCCACAACAATCACGTCAAAATCTTCTTCTTCAGACAAGTTTTTCGCCACGTACTGCTGTTTACTCTGTAGCTAACACTTTTGTTTGTTTTTAAACTTGCGTCATGGAATGTCAAAGAAAAAATGCGCGCGCGCAGTTGATGAGTCAGTTCGTGTTGTCGTCGCATCCGATTTAGCTTTTCATTAGGCCAAAAGATATTAGATACTGATTGTTGGATTTGTATTGCAGGATGGTCACCATATATGGTGGATAGACAGGAACTTGTTGGGATGTTGATTGACGCTTTGTCTTTTGAAGAGATAACAGTACCGGCGCGATTGGAGGCTTTTTTGAGAGAAGTCAGAGATAGCGAGATGAACGAGACTACTAAAAATGAAATAGAGCGAAAGATTAGGCGTATGATAGTGGAGTCCACTCGCCACTCAAAAATATTGACAAAGATGGTCAAGAGGGTGATGAAGAGTGGGCAAAATGATTTCTGAAAATCTACTAACGCTTATTGAAGAGATTCTAAACCAAGAAAAGAGAGCTAAGGAGCTTTACGAGAAATATCTAGAAACGATAAAAGACCAGCCGATTGTTGAGGGTTTAGCACGCATCTTGAACGACGAAAAAGAGCATATCAGGTTAGCCTCTGAGGTTTTAGGTCTAATAAAGCATGGACCGAGTTACTCCCGAGTAAGGATTGGCCTTGACGAGTTCTCCGAAACGAGCTCTATCCTAATCTCTTGCGGCATCGAAAGCTATCTTAAAGTGAACTTGATCGTTCTAAAGAAGCTAGTGAATGAAAAAGGGTTGAAGTGCATATATGTCGCTATAAATAAGCCTGTTTCTTCACTAATTGAGGCTTTCAAGAGGGAAGATATCCAAACAGGGAAGCTGTTTTTCATAGAATGTTCAACAGTGAATTCAGGAGCGGAGAAGAGAATCTTGGCCAAACTTGACAACCTCACAAACTTAAACATGAGTATAAGCAGACTCATTGAAGATACCTCAGGACGAAAGTTCGTCTACTTAGACGCTATATCTGCGTTGTATATTTTCAACCCTGCGAACGTAGTTGAAAGATTTGCTCATCATCTAATCGCGAGCACAAAATCGAAGAGAATTGAGTTGGTTTTGGTCGCGGTAAATGAAGAAATTGACAAACGATCTATGGTTGCGCTAACTACGTTCTGCGATGGCAAGATAGAAGTGTGAACTCTGGCGGTTGATAGGACTCTGTGACCCCAAGGAAGCTCCATAGCTGCCTCAACTTGATAATGGTGAATTTTCCATTCGCCCGTTGAAATTAACACGTGAAAAACCTAAGATTAAAATGGTATAAATCTGATTTGTAGATTGAGTTATGCTGAAGGATGATATACATGTCGAATGAATTGACTCCTAAAGAACTTAGAAGAGAATGCGACCCGACGTCGCTGATGAGTTGTGAAACCACTGAGGGGATTCCACCGCTCGAGGGAATTATCGGTCAGGAGAGGGCTGTAAAAGCGCTTAAATTTGGTTTGGAGATCAAGGAAAGCGGCTTCAACATTTATGTTGCCGGGCCTTTAGGAACAGGTAGAACGACCGCGGTAAAAGACTTCTTGGAAGAGATAGCCAAAGCCAAACCAGTACCTTCAGACTGGTGCTATGTGAACAACTTCCGAAACCCGCATCAACCGAAGGCTATAAGGCTACCGCCTGGAAAGGCGAGAGAACTACAAGAAGGTATGGCTAATCTAGTGCACGAAGCACGAAGAGTGCTCCCTAAAGCGTTTGAAAGCGAAGATTATGCAACCAAGAAGGATGCTGCGATCAGAACCATTGAGGATGAACGGAAGAAACTCTTTGCTGAGCTGAACAGCAGAGCTCAGGAGAAAGGATTCGTTCTCCAAAGCACCCCAATAGGTCTACTTACTATCCCGGTTGTAGATGGTCGGCCTCTGAGCGATCAAGATTTTATGGCGTTAAGCCCGCAGTTGAGAGATGAGATTCAAAGGAGAAGGGAAGAGCTAAGTGCCAAGTTAAGGAGCGCCATGCGGAGACTAAGAGGCTTAGAAGGCAAAGTTAATGAAGAGCTTAAAAACGTGAATCGCGAGGTTGCCCTTTACGCCATTGGTCATTTGGTTGCTGACCTAACTGAGAAATACGAGGAGTTTCCCCAAGTAGTCGCTTACATAAAAGAGGTTCAAGACAACATACTAGAGAAACTTGCCGATTTCATCGGGAGACCTAAGACTCCTATTCCCTTGCCGTTTCCTTGGATGAAGGAGCTTCCCTTCAGGAAATACGAAGTAAACTTGATAGTCGACAACTCTGATCTTCATGGAGCTCCTGTAGTTGTGGAGCTAAACCCAATTTATCAGAACCTTTTTGGAAGGATAGAGAAGGAGGCTCAGTTCGGCGTTTTGTCCACGGATTTCACTATGATCCGTGGCGGGTCGTTGCATAAGGCTAATGGCGGCTATTTGGTGCTCCCGGTTGAGGAGCTGCTTCGAAATATCTTCTCTTGGGATGGTTTAAAGAGGGCTCTGAAAAGCGAGTGTGTTACAATTGAAGAAGCTGGGGAGCGTTTGGGTTTCATTACGACAAAGGGATTAATGCCAGCACCCATCCCGCTAAGCACTAAGGTGGTTCTCATAGGAAACCCGCATCTCTACCAGATGCTATACATGATGGACATGGATTTCAAAGAACTGTTTAAAGTCAAAGCTGATTTCGACAACACCATGGACCGGACAGAAGAAAACATGAGAAAGTATGCTGCTTTCATCTGCACCTTCTGCCGAAAGGAGAAACTGAAGCACCTAGATGCGTCAGCCGTGGCAAAAGTAATCGAGTATGGTTCTAGACTAGCCGGAAGTCAAGTGAAGCTGTCCACAAAATTCGCGAAAGTCGCCGACATTATCCGAGAAGCCAACTTCTACGCCGATCAGGAGAATTCCAAGCACATGACTGCTGCCCACATTATGAAGGCTATTGAGGAGAAAGCCTATCGCTCTAATCTAATCCAAGAGAAAATCAAGGAAATGATCCAGCGGGAGGTTCTGTTAATCGACACAGAGGGCGAGGTTATAGGTCAAGTGAATGGTCTGGCGGTCATAAGCCTTGGAGACTTTGCCTTCGGAAGACCATCACGGGTTACAGCCAGCATAGGTATGGGTCGAGAGGGAGTTATTGATATTGAGCGAGAGGCCAAATTGGGCGGACGCATACACACGAAAGGTGTCATGATCCTAAGCGGTTATTTAGCCTCCAAATATGCCCGAGACAAACCCCTCAGTCTCTCCGCCCGCTTAGTTTTTGAGCAAAGCTACTCTGGGGTCGAGGGGGATAGTGCATCAAGCACTGAATTGTACGCTATTCTCTCAGGCCTTTCGGAATTCTCCATTAAGCAAGGCATTGCCGTCACTGGGTCAGTAAATCAAAAAGGAGAAGTACAAGCTATTGGTGGTGTAAATGAAAAGATAGAGGGTTTCTTTGAAGTCTGCAAGGCCAAGGGTCTTACTGGTCAACAAGGTGTGATTATCCCTGAAAGCAACGTTCAAAACTTGATGCTGAAAGAAGAAGTTCTAGATGCCGTTCAAGATGGAAAGTTTCACATATACCCCGTGAAAACCATTGACGAAGGGATCGAGATTCTTTCGGGAGTTAAGGCTGGTGTAAGACTGCAGGACGGAACATTTGAGGAGGAAACTGTGAATGGCAGAGTGGACAAAAGACTAAGTGAGATGGCGGAGAAGCTTAGGGAATTCCCCCAGTTCGTCATAGAACGAAAGAGAAAAGAATGAAGAACCAACGCTCCTACTCGCGCGCGCTATTTTCTATCAAAACCATATGGTTCGCCATGGTGAATCTTTCTTTCTATGAAGTCTGTGGAATGTTTGTGCTTTCTTATGCTAGAAAAGGCTCACGAATGAGACTAACATCTACAGACAGAGACACACAGACAGAGAGTCCCCTTCCCCCTACGTTTTTTCAGGTTTAGAAGGTTCTGAGCCTTCAGGCTCCTCTTCTTCCAAGGGCAAACCCATTTTTATTTAACCCTTCTGCTACGATTAGTGTGATTCCTGTGGCTGTTTTTCTTGCTACATCATACACTGAACTTTTTGAACTTGTGTGTCCCGGGATGATGACATGTGGCACACCTTTCAAATCAACCGAAATGAAAGCCCTCACACTGCTCACGCGATGTAAGTCTGCAGAGAACATACTAAGAGGGTTTCTATTGCCCATTAGTCTTATCAAGTATACAGAACATGTCAGTCATAGTCTACAACATGAAGCATGTATAGATGAGGAAGTATAGACAACTAGTTGCAGTATTAAACGCGTGTTTGACAGATTTAATGAAGTAAATACGTTAAGGCGGAAAGTTAAATATACATAGTCGCTTACACGCCTAATGTTCGCAACAATATGAGCCAAGTGATTCTATAAGAGGAACCCACACAATGAATAGATGGACATTCATTATTACCGGGCTGGCAATAAATCTGTGTTTAGGCACGATATACGCGTGGAGTGTTTTTAGATCTCCACTACATGAGGAACCCTATGGCTTAACGGCTGCACAATCGGTTATTCCCTTTAGTGTTTTCCTTCTGGCATTTGGTGTTAGTTTTGCTTTTTCAGGTAGAATGATAGGAAAGGTGGGACCAAGACAACCAGCACTCATTGGTGCAGGTCTCCTTGGTGTAGGATATCTTCTGTGCTACAGCATAGCATGGTTTCCAGGGTCTTCACTCGGGATTACTACGATAGCGTTTGGACTCATTGCAGGTATAGGATGTGGTTACGCATATAACCCTCCAATAGCTGTGGTTGGTAGATGGTTCCCTGATAAGAGAGGGCTATCACTCGGATTAACTGTGATGGGCTTCGGATTATCCGCTTTAGTTACGGCTCCAGCAGTTGCTGCTCTGGTTTCCATATTGGGGCTTGCAAACACCTTTCTGATCTTGGGCATAGTGTTTCTTGTTCTTCTGGCACTTCTGGGCTCAATGATGAAATTTCCATCATCAGACTGGAAAGCGCCATCGCCGCAGAAATCCAAAACCATAAAACCATGGAGTGCAGCAACCAAGGATTATACAATCAGTCAAATGACAAAAACAAGCACCTTTTACATCACTTGGACGATATTTCTAATAGGTGCCGGAGCAGGATTAATGATTATCGGCTACGCAAAACTGATAGCTATAGATATAACTGGTCTGAAAGGAGACCTAGAGTGGTTAGCGATTTTGTCAGTTTCCTTCCTAGCTGTGTCAAATGCTGTTGGAAGACCTGTATTCGGTGCGATATGCGACAGAATCGGCCCCAAGAAAACTTTGCTTACAATGCAGGCAATCCAGCTAATATGTTTAGTAGGGCTTTTTCCATACTCAAAATCTATAGCTGTTCTCTATTTTGCGATAGCGCTGTTTGCCTCTACCTTCGGAGCATATCTTGCGGTTATGCCGACGCTCGTTTCATATTTCTTCGGCACAAAAAACCTCGGACCAAATTACGGGTTGTATTTAAGTGCCTATGGAGCAGGAGGAGTAGTCTGTCCCATGCTGATGGCAATTATTGTTGGTTCCACACCAACCTACGAGACATATGTTCAAGGATTCTATGCTACAGCTGGCCTTTTGCTGATAGCAATTTTCTTATCATTAATAATGAAAACTCCCAAAGCATCTGAACCCGCATAACTACACAATTCAACTGTCAACTGAAACAGCAAGAGAAAGCCTACAGTGTGCATGTTGGCACCCTGTACATCACATATATTCGAACCATATCACTCGATCTTTGTGTACACGATAGAGCGCGACCAGAGACATCCTGCATATCATGCAGATACTCAGTCACAGAAACATTAAGAACACACTGATCTACACTCAACTCGTGGCTTCAAGGACGATGAACACACAGCAAAAGTGGCTCACTCAGAAAAGGAAGTCTGTCAACTTGTAGAAGCAGGTTTCGAGTATGTCTGTGACCACAACGGAAACAAAGTCTTCAGGAAGCGCAAGTGAAACCGTGCTAGGTTCGTCTAGAACGGGCGGGTTGGGATTTGAACCCCATACCAAGTGGAGATATCACCCGTTACTCCCCTTTTTTCTATCGAGTTTTGACGGGGTAAGTTACAACAAGGCAGGGTTGCCCTAGCCTCGACAGAATTGGAGATGTCTCCCATATTTTCCCTTTTTCCACTACAGACAGGATCAACTCGTTCAGAA
>SOJA01000074.1 GCA_004376975.1 Candidatus Bathyarchaeota archaeon | reverse complement strand
CCTCTCCGCACAGGGCACCAGTATGACACAATGCTGCCTCTGCACTTTCACGAAATCGTCCCGCCTTCACCACTACTATGGGTTTAGCTCTGGCAAATCCTCTTGCTGCACTCATGAATTTCCGTGCGTTTTTTATGGATTCCATGTAAAGCACAATGCTTGTTGTTTGAGCGTCAGTTCCGAAGTAGTCTATCAAATCTCCGAAATCGACATCGAGCATCGAACCGACAGAAACCACAGCGCTAAATCCTACGTGAGCTTCCGAAGCCCAATCCAACACTGAAGCGCATAACGCTGCACTTTGTGAAATGAAAGCTATCTTTCCAGGCTGTGCGGTTTTGTTCACAAAGGTGGCATTCAGTTTGATTCGTGGCCGCATGACTCCAATGCTGGAGGGTCCAATAATGCGCATGTTGAAGCGATTCTTGCATTTAAGAATCCTTTTTTCAAGAGTCTTTCCTTCTTCTCCGGCCTCTTTGAAACCTGCTGAGACAATAATTATTCCTGAAACTCCAGTTGTTCCGCACTCTTCGACAATCTGTGGAACGGTATGGGCCGGAGTTGCTACTATGGCGAGCTCTACTTGCCACGGGATTCTCTTAATATTCGGATAGGCGGTTATGCCTTGCACCATGGGTTGGAAAGGGTTTACGGGATAAACTACCCCCTTGTATCCTACTCCAATCAGGTTTCGAAGCAGTTTAGCGCCTACGGAGTTCTCTCTGTCACTTGCTCCGATGACGGCTATTCTGCGGGGATTGAAAATTTTGTCAAGGTTCTCAGTACCCACTCTTCAAAAGGCCTCCCCTTTTTCTGCAGAGTCTATTTTTCTCAGGTTTGATATATACATATTATAGAGTAAATGCTTTTTAACGTTCCTAAGATGGACTTCATGCGATTTTTGTGCATCAAAAAGATTTGTCTATAGACCTACAAACAAAGAAACTGCAAGGTCCTGATTGTACAATGTTTATCTTTTTCATGGGTGGAATCTCCTTATTGTTCGTGGAAATGGTATGGCGTCAATTATGTTTTCGAGATCAAGCATCCAAGTAAGAAGCCTTTCCAAACCTAACCCAAACCCTACATGAGGAACAGTGCCATAACGCCTTAAATCAACATACCATTCATAATCATTTTCTTTCAGACCAAGCTCCCTAAGTCTCTTAAGCAGCTCTTCTTTATCATCTTCTCTTGCCCCGCCAGTAGATATTTCACCTATCTTGGGTACAAGCATGTCAGTTGACATCACAAGATCAGGGTTATCCTTATGAGATTTGCAGTAAAACGCCTTAATCTGCTTCGGATAAGCATAGATGAAGAACGGCCCACCAAACTCTTCCCCCAGAGCTTTCTCGTCTTCAAAGCCGAAATCTTGGCCCCATTTGATTTTGAAACCTTTTGCATTCAGCTTTTCTATAGCTTCTGTGTAGGTTATCCGCGGAAAAGGAGTCTTGACAGCTTTCAATTTGGATATATCTGCCTTTAGGTTCTCCATCTCCCTTTTGCAGTTCTCAGCGGTTTTTTGGCATATGTAACTCACAAGGTTTTCTTCTACGCGCATTAAATCATCCATATCGGCAAAAGCCCATTCAGGTTCAACATGCCAATATTCGCTTAGATGCCTGATAGTGCGGCTTTTTTCAGCTCTGAAAGAAGGAGCAACACAATAAACCTTTTCCAACGAGTATATCAAAGCCTCGAGATACAATTGGGCACTCTGCGTCAGATAGAGTTGCTTGCCAAAATACTTCAAGCCGAAAAGGGTTGATCCGCCCTCGCAAGCGCTAGAAATAAACATCGGAGGTGCAACTTCAATGAAGCCTTCCTCTCTGAAGAATTCGTGGATAAACTGTAAAACATTGCTTCGCACCTTCATTATCCAATTCATCTCGCGGCTTCGAAGCCATAAATGACGATTATCCCGCAGGAACTTCACAGTCTCGTCAGCCTTACCTTTAGTTATTGGAAAGCTTTCAGCCAAGCCTATTATGGACAATCTTTCAGCAGCTATTTCATAACCGCCGGGCGCACGTTTATCCAATTTAACAGTGCCCTCAAGAAGCACAGAAGATTCAATAGTTACTTTTTCAGCTTGAACCCACGATGGGCTATTTATTTTAACTGTGCATTGAATAACGCCTGAAGCATCGCGAACAATCAGAAAAATCGTTTGTTTACTCTCTCTTTTACGGTAAATCCATCCTCTAACTGTCACATGTTGACATTCATATTTTCCATCCAGAATCTCTTGGACAGCTACAACAGACATAAACATCATTCCCCTAATTTGATTTTCAAACCTAAATATTTACCTTGAAAGGTCTGTTAAACCTTTTCTATTCAAGCTTAATAAGCAAATGGTGAATGTTCATATGAGAAGCGAAAAAAAGGAAAAGAGGGGTTTAGGGAAGCTTGATTGCTTTTAGGAACACTAGGTCTTCTAGGCTGTTCATCTTTATTTTCTTGTCAGATATTGTGTAGAGTATGTCTTCAATATACAGCGTTCTCTTCACCCAGTAGCTGCTATTCCATCCATCTACGCCATTTTCTTGGTGAGTAATGCGACTTCTCAACTCGAGTCCACCACTTAGAGTTATGTTGAAAACGTATGCTCCTTGCCACGTGGAGCTGTATTCATCGTATGTTGATACAGGTATTACTAGCAAGTTCTTAGATTTGTCGAAGAGGAATGCCTTGTGTTCTGTCAAGACTAACGTGTCTGACCATGCGCCTTCAATCTTATATTCACTCATGTTCTTTGGGGCACTCACATTGGTTACGTCGAAAACTGCGATTTTCACCTTGTTATTTTCGTCTTTGCCTATGCCTATTACATGGTTTTCATCGTATGGGTGCAGGTATCTTGTGAAGCCTGGGATTTTCAGATACCCCAGAACT
>SOJA01000081.1 GCA_004376975.1 Candidatus Bathyarchaeota archaeon | reverse complement strand
CGTGTAAAACTATAAATCACACAGTCAAAGATAATGGTTGAGGGTACAATATGCCTGTGAAGCGCAAGAGTAGAGGGCGATCCAAGGGTAGCAAGGGAAAAAGTGGCTTTGTTCAATGTAGCGGGTGCGGGCAACTTGTGCCTCGTGACAAGGCTAAGAAACAGTCTCGCCGAATATCATTGGTTGACTCCGCGCTATTTAGAGAGCTTCGACAGAAAGGCACGTACGTAGCTAGCCGGACCGCGACAAAATTTTACTGCGTTTCATGCGCAGTTCATCGTGGCGTAGTGAAGGTGCGTGCTCGAGGTGAACGAAAAAAACCTTTTAGAAAAAAACGGTTTAGAAGCTAACCCCCGTAACAACTATTTCTCTTTCTGTTGAGAAGCCTTGTAAAAATGAATTACACGCTGAAGTACGGTCAAGTTTGCAAGAACAGCTAGAACAATTACACCCCAACTTAAAGCTTCTAGCCAAACAATGCTAAGAAAACTCGCTATTACAAGTATGAGTAAGCGTTCTGCACGTTCGGCGACGCCTACAGCTTCCATTTCGACCCCTTTTGCTTCTGCCCTCGCTCGAACATAACTCACCAGCAATGAACCCGTTAGCGCAGTAAGCCCCCAAAAAGGATGACACAACCCACCAAGGATAATGCCACATAAAACAAAGGCGTCAGCATATCTGTCAAGCAGAGAATCAAGGAAACCGCCGAAGGTCGTGGTTTCTCCATAAATTCTTGCGAGCGCACCATCTAACGCGTCACAGAAGCCTGAAATCAACAGAAGAATAGGAGCTACTATCGGAAGGATTTGATGTAACTGCCAGTTCCAGTATGCAAGCGTTGAAGATATCGCGAAGAGTATTCCAATTGCGCTCACATGATTTGGGGCTAAGCCTAGGCTGTGAGCAATTTTTGCTTCTGAGGCTATCCAGAACTGAAATCGTTGCTTGAGTTTTGTCAGCAATTCATTTCCTCACAATCGTAAAGGTTTATGGTCGTAATATTTATTTAAAAACGCTTATACGGTTGTGCAGGAGGATTTGTATGATAAACGTAACTTCGTTGAAGATAGATGATAAGTGGCGATTGGTTTAAAAGTGGAGCTGCAGGATTCTCCACACTTCTTATGATAATCGGGCAGACAAGATTTGTGATGTGCGGTTTTCTCAACATGGACACGGCTGAAAAACTGGATGTGGCCGCGGCTATGGTGAGTGGTGTAAGAAACTTTGACGATGTTCTCAGAGCTGAAATTAAGGCGGCAACATCCAAGGTTCAGATCAAGGGAATAAAAGTTGGAATGAAGGGAAAAGAAACCGTCAAACTGCTTCTTTAGGTCTATATACAATTTAACCCTCACCTTCGTCCCTTGAGTTAACAATATCCACGAAAGAAACTTTTATATAACTTCCCTGCATCATCTCTGGATAAGTGATCATAATGGGTGACTTTGTTCCACAACGCTGATTTCTTTAACACCCATTTTATATTGCTATTTGATTTTTCCATTAACATGTACCTGAGGAGAAGTTAAGATGTCAGAATCGGGAATTACAGTTAAGAAGTCTGAACGATTTTCGGAATGGTATACTCAAGCTGTCTTAAAGTCAGAATTGGCTGATTATGCTCCCATCAAAGGTTGCATCATCTTTAGAGAATATTCATATGCCATATGGGAAAATATTCAAGATTATTTCAATAAAAGGATAGAAGAAACCGGGCATAAAAACGCGTATTTTCCACTTTTTATACCTGAAAGTCTGTTGAAGAAGGAAGCCGAGCATTTTAAGGGATTTGTCCCAGAGTGCGCATGGGTTACAGTTGGCGGAGATACCGAATTAGAAGAAAGACTTGCCATAAGACCAACGTCGGAAACAATAATATACATGATGTATAGAAAATGGATAAAAAGCTGGAGAGACCTCCCCATCAAATTAAATCAATGGTGCAACATTGTAAGATGGGAAACCAAAGCGACTAAGCCATTCTTAAGAACGAGAGAGTTTCTTTGGCAAGAAGGACACACGGCACATGCGACAAAAGAAGAAGCAGACAAAGAAGCCATGGACATTTTAAAAATCTATAAGGATTTGGCAGAGAATCATCTGAGCATTCCAGTGTTGATTGGAAAGAAAACCAAGAGTGAAAAGTTCGCTGGGGCTCTTTATACAACCGCCTTTGAAGCCATAATGCCCGATGGAAAAGCCCTCCAAATGGGAACATCGCACAATCTTGGACAAAACTTCTCTAAAGCATTTGAAATCAAATTTATTGGAGAGGATGAAAAGGATCATTACGTTTGGCAAACATCTTGGGGCATAACTACACGTTTAATAGGCGCATTGGTGATGGTTCATGGCGACGACAGAGGATTGGTGCTTCCTCCTGAAATAGCTCCATATCAAGTTGTAATCATTCCGATATTTTACAAGGAAATTGAAAGAAATTTGATCTTAAACAAAGCTAAAGAAGTTCTCAAAAAGTTAAAGGAAAACGGAATATCAACCGTTCTTGATGACAGAGCAGAATACACGCCTGGATGGAAATTTAACCAATGGGAATTGAAAGGCGTGCCGATAAGAATCGAAATCGGGCCAAGAGACATAAAGAAGAAACAAGTAGTCGCTGCTAGAAGAGACACTTTTGAAAGAATCGCTGTGAAAGAAGAAGAGTTAATCAACACTATGAATGGGGTGCTGAAAGAAATTCAAGACAACCTTTTCAATCGGGCGAAGAAATCCCTTGATGAACACATTACCTCGGTAAAGACTTATGATGAATTTAAGAAAGTTCTAAGAAGGAAGGGTGGATTCATCAGAGCTTGCTGGTGTTCAAATCAAACATGCGAAGAAAAGATAAAGGAAGAAACTGGCGCAACCATTAGATTGATTCCATTTGAAAA
>SOJA01000130.1 GCA_004376975.1 Candidatus Bathyarchaeota archaeon | reverse complement strand
TTGCTCGTTTTTTATTCCTATTTCTTTTAGACCCGCCAGTAAATTTTCCACTGATGTTAGAGGTCCGCTTTCGATGATTGCCACTCTGCTTGCTTTTAAAACGTAAGAAGAGATCAGGTTCTCAATGTCTGCAGGTTTCAGATCGATCAGGTATATGAAATTGTTGAGTTTCTTGCTGTACACCGTTTTCACCTTGGATAAGCAAAAGGCAATTTGGTTATTAATGTTTCCAGCTTGAGTGCGACGACTATACTAGCTATATTGATTTATGGTGTTGGGCCAAAGAAGTTTAATTTTCGTTTTCATAAAACTGAAGACGGCATGCATGCAGAATTTTAAATGTCTAAAATGAATTTTACGATTACCGATTTTGGCTTTTTCAGGATTTCCATTCGATGGTAAGTTACAGCCTTTACTCCAACCTTTCGTGGATGCTTCGCGAGGTTAAGAGGTTCTCCCCAGATTTTTGCCTTCAGTTTCAAACCGCTTGATGTTTCTTCTATGCTGAAAATCTTGAAGCGGGAGTATAGGTTGTCGGTCAAATCAAACTTGACTAAGAGTTTTTCTAACCAGTTGTAGAGGAGGGCATATTCATCGTGTCCCTCCACTTCCACGTCATCTTCGACTTTTAATTCAACCTTCTCGACATCTGTCATGACTTCAAAGGTGGCTAAGGCCGCGTTTTCAAAAGCTTCTTCTAGGGTTCTGCCGTAAGCGGCTACATAGGCGTCAGCAGTGTGTTCCAGAAACTCGAACCGTTTTCTCGTTGGCATATTAATCACACGGGTCTTTAACACACCATAAACGACAATCATTTCATCTTAAAAGGTTAATAGAGTTTCTCTGAATACTATCAAATCTTTGACATGGGGAAGCAATGACATATCAGATGTTTTTCCAGTGGGATATTAAGGTGGAGCGGTCATCTCCCAGGTCGTTGTGTTGGAATATGAGTAATACCAGATGATGGATTCGCTGGCGCTTACGATGTATTTATCACATGCGGAACCTCCATGTGACCACCCGTATTCTGTCCAAGTCCACCAGCTCCAATATTTTGAATCCTCCGCCGATTCTTCTACGCCGTTGATTGAGGTTACATATAAGCCCATAACGCCGAATGAAGTGGCTTCAACATTCCATCCTGCCTGTGTCATAGCATCGTATAGCGTTGCTCCAATTGTTCCATTAAACCATTGCCGTGTTCCATTAGCATAGTCAACACTCAGGTTGATGGAGCCAGGTGCTCCGCCAATTCTGTCTACCAGATCTGTATATTGATAATAGTAGTATCCAAACGCTGAAAAAGCAACTATTGCCAAGCAAAGAACGACCATCGTAGCTAATATCCATTTATTTTTCAATAATGCCGTCAACTTCTCACCTCTTCATAATTTTTCCAACTGCCTTAATGATTGGAAATGAACCGACAGCAAAGATTGTAGCATTACTGAGTTCATGCAAAATTGTAAATGGAGCACCAAGAGCGACTGTAACTATGATTGGCAGGCTGAATGTTAATGCGTAGACCACGTTTGTGATTAAATCATAAAATAATGTTAGAATAAATCCTGTGACCCCGAGGAAAATACTTAGTCTAAGACGTTGGTTATCGAAGTTATTTGAGACAAGGTTCTTTCCTAGAAGACCACCGATTAATCCATAAATTGCCTCTGAAAACATGGTTGCAAGCCAAATCTGCGGGATAAAGCCAAATGGATTTAGTGTCCCGTAAACTGCCCATGTGAAGATGCCTATTAAAGCTCCAGCAAGGGGTCCAAGACAAAATCCTCCAATGAAAACTATGAAATCCATCATCTTCACGTTTGGCACGCCGATCAAAGCATAGTTTGTTGCTACGCTGAGAGATACAAGCATTGCGATGAGGGAAATTCTATGAACGTTCATTTCTGACATGGTTGGATTATCTATCCATGTATTTAACTTTTCCTACAATATTTAAGACGAAAACAGACATAATTGAGAACGATGAAAATGGAATCACTAAAGGTTATAGAAAAAGTTGCAGAAAAGTTGGCGCCTGGACGGACACCCACTTTTACACAAGTTCATATAATCAAAGCCTTGGAGACCATAAGCACCGAGAGGGCTGTTGGCCGAATAAAGCTTTCAAAAACGTTAGGGTTAGGTGAAGGTGCAACACGTACCTTAGTGAAACATCTTAGAAACGAAGGGATAATTGAGATCTCAAGGTCTGGCATTATTCTATCAGAATCTGGCAGAAAACTGCTTTCTGTTCTGAAGTCTAAGATTGGCGGGGAAACGGATGTTCCTAAAAGCTCCCTGACAGTTGGATCGTTTAACGTGGCAGTTCTAATCAGAGACGAGGCTGACGTGGTAACGCATGGCTTGGAACAACGTGACGCGGCGATTAAGGCTGGAGCTTCTGGAGCTACAACACTGGTGTTCAGCCACAACAGGTTAGCCATGCCTGGTACAAGCGAGGATGTTTTCCAAAATATACAGTCGATCCATGATGTGCTCGTATCAAAACTGAAGCCAAAAGAAAACGATGTAATCATAGTAGGAAGCGCTGAGGACAGACTCACAGCAGAGTTCGGAGCAAAAGCTGCAGTCCTTGAACTGTTGAAATCGAAGAAGAAGTGAGCGAATGGCATTGATAGACAAGTTTACACCTCTTTTCTATCTTCAATTTCTAAAGATGACGCCTTCCTAGTGAGCCTGACTGCACAAAAGCACTTCGGTTGTATTGAAAACCCTTTTATCAGCCTAGAATAAATTTTAGGAAAGATCACTTACCGGGTAAGGAGGCGCACGAAATGAAACCGAAGTTTGATTTAGAAGAACTGTCTAAAGTTTGGCGTGTTGGCCCATTTGAGGTTTCTGCTGACAGAAAGAAAATTGCTTGTATGTGGGACAGAGAAGGATTTTGGGAAATCTTCACCTTAGAGCTCACTG
>SOJA01000223.1 GCA_004376975.1 Candidatus Bathyarchaeota archaeon | reverse complement strand
CTATAGGGGGTCTATAAAAAGAGAGATACACACAAATAACGTGACAAAACGGATAACCTCAAAACTCAACACTAACGAAACAGACACACTTTCCTTCATCTTTCGCTTCAAAAAGTCTTGCCGTAACCTTAACCTATCACCAAAACTGAGGTCTCTGAGACAACAATCTAGGAAGAGTCAGAGATCTAAAAGGTTTACCCTCCAATTTCTCCTTCACTTCATCCATCAACTCACGAAGTGACATTTCCCTAATCTTCCTAGTCTCTCGGTCTCTCACCGCAAGCATCCCAGAATCAACTTCCTTTTGACCAATGACAACTATATAGTTGACCCACGCCATCTCCGCTTCTCTAACCTTCTTCTGCATCGTTAATGCCCTATCATCCACATCAACTCTTATTTGATACCCCTCAATCTCATCTGCAATTTTTTCAGCATCTTTGGCAAAACTATCTGAAACGGGTATCACCCTTACTTGAATAGGGGAAAGCCACAAAGGCAAACGAGGGATCTTTTGTTTCAACGCCGTGTCAAAGACGGTGAAAATATACCGTTCAATTCCCCCTAAAACAGCAATGTGCAAGATTGGTGGGTAAACCTTCTCCCTATTTTTATCCACGAACTTTATACCAAATCTCCGTGCATTGCCAATGTCGATTTGGAAAGTAGCGATTTCTCGCGGTCTCTTCAACTCATCAATAATGTTATACTCGACGTTTATGACCCAGTAATACTTCTTTTCAGGAACAAAACGCAGCAGAACCGGTTTCTTCTCAATTTCAACCAACTGTCCTAGAAACTCTCTGTTCTTCTCAAAGAAACTCTTCGTTAAGTTATACACCGAAACATAATCGTTTCCAAGTTCCCTGATCTTCTCGTAAATTTTCTTATGAACCCCTATTGAAACCTGCTTCGCATGTTCCAAACCTCTACAGAAAATATGATAATCCGGCATGTAAAATCTTCTAAGCCTAAACCCTAGCAAACATTCACCAGACTGCTCCAACCTGTAACTATCAGCAATCTCAAACATTCCAACCGGTATCTGCTTGTAACTAATTGTCCAATCTTTTATCATCGAAAATTGCTGAAAGCAAGCTGCATATTTTAGAACATACTCTTCATTGCCAACCCGAACAGTATACAGTCTTTCACCAAACAAATCAGCATGTTCCTTAATCGCGGGAATATTCAGATTAAACAAATTCGTCCCTTTAATAGAAAAACTTGGTATTCCCAATTCAGTCACACTTTGCCAAGCATAATCTCCAGCCAAATCAACCATCAACGCAGCTTTCGGACCATATCGCATATGACCAGAATCAGAACTCGACTCCCACTCAAACCCAAACTTCTTCAATACACTGATAAACCTAGGCTCTCCACCAACAGCCTCCTTCTTAAAAGCCTCCTTTTCTACTAATGCCTTAAAATCTTCTTCACCTTTTCCAAATTTGTAATCTTCAGCGAGCACAGCTCTGCCATCTAGCGTTAATATTAAATACTCTGGCTTAGGGATTTTCCATTTCTTTTTCTTTTCTTCTTTTAATTCACCTGGCAGAATTATTTTCGCCTGCTCAGCTAGAGGATGTCCCTTTATTGAAATTGAAAACTGTTTGCACCAACCAAATGGAGTTCTATAGGTTTCGATGTCTACTTCTTTTGCATGTTTCTCCATCGCTTTGACTATTCTTAAGGCAGTCGTGGGGTTCGCCAAATTGTTGCTCAGATGAGCGTAAGGGTATATCAGAATCCGGTTGACCTTCAATTTCTCAAGAGATGATTTAATTTCTTCTATTGCTTTTTTGGCAACAGTCTCGTCGTCTCCTTGCTCAATGCAAGTGAACAGGACAACAAGTTCTTCGAGTCGATGCTTCTTTTTCTCGCATTCTTCAGCGATTGCAGCCTCTTTCTTTACAGGCTTATATTCTATGAAGTTTGAGTGCAGTTGAAGTATCCTCAATTATCATCTATCTCCTCGTTGGTCCCCTCAATGAGACTCATTAATAAAGACAGTTATCCTATTGAAAATTTATCTATTTGGGATCGATTCAATATGCGTGAAGAACCTTGTCCCTTGAACCTCCATTTCTCCGCCATCTTCTCTCTTTTGGTTTTTCGTTTATATTCCTTGTAGTGCGCTTTGCACAGATACGCCCGTCTTCCTCTACCAACTTTTAATCCAGCGGCGCTCACCTTCTCAGTAGACAGAGAGCGAATCGCCTGTTTGTCACATCCAACTACGCTGCAATTTACCCCTTTAGCAACTCGACCCAACAGTGATACCTCAATTTTCTATTCTAAACGCTCAAGTCCCTTTTCATAGATTCCCGCGGCTCTCTTATAGATTTCTTTCGTTTCCCCAAACACAGCTGGTCCCACGCTTTCAACGACAAAAGATGCGACAGCTGAGCCAACGCATGAGCACCATACAGGGTCTTTCTCTTGAATGAATTCAGCTAAGAAAGCTCCAATGTATGCGTCACCAGCTCCTGTAAAATCACGGATAACTCTTGGCTTGCATGCTAGAACCTCGTAGAACGTTCCTTCAAAAAGTAACGTTGAACCCTCCGTACCCTTGGTCACCACAACTATTCTCGCACCGTAATTTTGAATTTTTTTCATAGCCAGCTTCAAATCAGTCAATCCTGTCACCATCTTGATCTCGTTTAAGGATGATTTATACAAGTCGATCAACTCAAGAACGTGTGTATCCGTCCATCTCTTCAAGTGCACGTTTCCCTTTTGATCAAACTCTCGCACAAATCCCTGTGGGTCCAGAGATAATGCGTCCGTCATTGTTCGTAGTTTGCCAATAACGTCATATGATAGTTCGTTTGTGATTGGTGCTACGTGAATGATTCTGGCTCGTAAAGAATTCGATACGTCCTTCAGAGAAATAGGTGGAGCTTGACTCTGTAACTGGAGCTGGCGCTCATCG